>CAYTVR010000173.1:0-14777 GCA_964441245.1 uncultured Saprospiraceae bacterium
ATAGTAGTCTGGTTCGATTCAATAAAAATAAGGAGCATTCCGATTTAGATTATTCGGAAACAGATCCAGTAGAAGTACGGAAGGTCATGGACTTATTGGCCAAAAAATATTAGAATGATTTTATTACCGAGGTTTTACTTTTTCTCCATTTTCGAAGTATTCAATTTCAATTGGTGTGGACTTGTTTTAGGAATGCGTATGATCAAACCTCTTGCTTCTAAATCAAGTTTGACCGAAGTATAATACCACATGATACTTCCATCCAATTTTCCTTCTAGTTGTTCTACTGCGATATCTCCCAAGTCACTAAAAGTAAGGACTCCGTGTTCTTTTAAGGTATCCAATATAAAATCTGCGAGGATGTCATATCGCCGCTTGAGAATGTTGACTCCTTTTTTTCCTTGAGGATGGAGGGTAAGTATTTTTTCTTCCATGATGGTTAACTAATTTTAATTGGTGATCTATTTTTCGATACTATATCTTTCAATCAAAAAGAATTCTTGGATGCTTTTTGTCAGGTGTTCGTGATTGTTGCTTCAAGCTCCTTAAACAAAAAAGTCCTTGAAAATTACAAAATAATTTTCAAGGACTCGAATCAAGTAGGAAATAATATCCTCCTAGGACTTTTTACATTTTACAGAACAACCAATTGCTTTGGTTTGATTAGGATCTGGTTTGCTGCCAGCCTCTAAAGAAGAGATGGCATTTTCAACATATTTGATTTTGACAGCCTCTGCATCACGCGCATTGTCATCAATAGCACCGATATATTCAACAACTCGATCTTTGTTTAATAAAAAGACATGAGGTGTTTTGGTCGCTCCATATTGCGGATAAATTTTTTGACCTTCATCCATTAAGTAAGCAAATGGAAATTCTTTCTCACTGGCTCGTTCTTTCATTTTTTCAAAACTATCTGCTGGTTGTACTGCTGGATCATTTGGATTGATCGCTACAACTGGATAACCTTTTGGCGCCATTCTTTTATGTAAATCAATCAAACGATCTTCATACATGACTGCATATGGACAATGGTTGCAGGTAAAAGTAACAATGAATCCCTTTGCGTCTTTATAGTCACTTAAGGAGACCATTTCGCCATCTACATTTTGTAGTTTGAAATCAGTAGCTGTTTCTCCGATTTTATAACCAGTTGTTTTTTTGACCACTTTTACGGCATCAGGCGCCACATCTGTTTTTTTAACATTGACTTTTAGCGGTGCTTCTTCTTTATTTGATGTAGCGGTGTCGCCACATGCAGTAAATAAAATACCTGAAACAAAAAGGAGTAGAAATAAATTTAAATTTTTCATTTTCTATTTTTTCGATTTTAGTAAAAGGTTAGTATGAGACTAACATTGGTGATTGTATTATTCCATAGGAACATTTTAGAATTTTAGAAGTTCAACTTTTTAACGAAAAAAAGGTGCTACAATTTCATTTAACTCGCTATAATTTTCAAAAGATTGCTCATGGAATACTCTTTTCTTTTGGTTATAGACTACTGTCGCTGGAATAGCGCCGGACCATTCTTCACTTACTTTAGGAATCCAAGTATTCGCATCCGAATCATCCAAGACCATCATATCTCCAGGTAATTTATTTTTTTGTAAAAAGGGAATGAGCTTCTTTTGAATCTGCTTAGGAAAGTCTAAGCTGACAAAAATTAGTTTGAATTTTTTGGATTGATATGCTTTGTGCAATTCTACAAAATAGGGGAGTTCTTCTACACAAGGTTTGCACCAGGTGGCCCAAAAATTAATGACATAGGTTGTATCTGTTTTTTGATTGAAAATAGATTCTAAACCATCGAAGTCATAAGTAGGGACGGTAATATTTTCTGTCTCTTCGTTTGACTCTTTTGTGTTAGTTTGAGGTGATTCTACTTTAGTTGCTTGTTGGGTATTAGCATTATTACAAGCTAGAAAAGTAAGGAGAACTAAAAGGAATAATAAGCGATTCATATTTTTTACCCTAAGGTAGGGATGAACGAGAAAGAACGCAAGAGGTAGTTGTTAAAAAATCAAAACTTAATGCCCAAATGACCACCAATTGTATAGACTGCACCACTGCTACTGTAGGTTTGGACGGTCGTACGAAAACCAAGGACTACAGGATCAAAGATATAATTGTAATTGACGACTATATTCAAGCCCGGACGAAGAAAAGTAGAGGTTCCTGTGATTTCAGTATCTCGTTCTAACCATTCCGTTTTGAATAAGCGAGCTGAAAGTCCTAATCCTAATTGTAACTCATTTTTATCATTATCCAGAAATGCATAATAGCCATTGAGATCAACACTAAAAGAACGAAGGTCTCTATTTTCTGTACGAGTGACAATATCATCTGCTTTGGTAAAACTGGCACCGACTCCGATAGTAATTGGTGGGTAGAATACTCGAGTGAACTCTGCGTACAATCCTGGCTTGAAAGCATCTTCTTGACTGAGGTAAACATAGTTGAAGCCGACTTTGATCATATCTCTTTTATTGCCTTTTTGGGCAAATAAAGAACTCGAAATAATCAAGGAAAGGAGAATGGTGAGGAAAGCTTTCATTAGAATGTTTATGAGGTGAAATTTGCGAGGTAGAGAGGAGGCTTTTGTAAACGTTTTTTTGAACCACAAAAGAAGCAAAAGAAAACAAAAGTCAGTGATCGGAAAAAATCGCGATATAGTACTTATATGACCTTTTGTTCCTTTTGTGGTTCAAAAAATTATTTATTCAACTTAAACTTAATACCTAACTTTTCGATAGCAGAGACAAATTCATTATTGGCATTGACCAAACGTTCTTTAGAAACCAAGTTCATGCTGATTTCATTGGTTCGATCCAATAAAGTCATTTTAAGGGCATGTTTACCAGGAAATTCTTTACAGATTTTATCAATTCCGAACATTAAGTTTTCATCCAATCGCTCTAGGTATATTTTTAGCGTAACGGATTTTGTCATTTTATCTGCGATACTTGCTAGTTGTTGCACACTTTGTAATTTAAGTTGGTATTCTTCGCTGTTATAGCGTTTTTGATATTGAGCATTGATGTACAAGACCTCACCGGCATCCATCAAGTGCTTGAATTTTTTATAGTCTTCACTAAACAATGGAAACTCCAAAGAAGTGTTGTAATCTTGTAGTGTAAATAATCCCCAGCCCGTTCCTTTTCTACTGATTCGATGGTTGGCGCTAGTAATGATTCCAGCAACATTAACCATTTGACCTTTAAAGTTATCCAATCGATCTAAGGAGCAAGTGGTATAATTTTCTACCTCAATTCTATAATCGTCTAGAGGGTGTCCACTGATATAAATCCCGGTGACCTCTTTTTCTTTAGTCAATTGCTCTACTAAACTCCATCGCCTTCCTCCTTCAGGAATTGGAGGTGCAGGAACCATTGCATCTTCTGAATCACCAAAAAGAGAAATAGAACTCTGCGCTTTTTGACCTTGATAAGCTTGACCAAATTTTAACAAGTGCTCCAAGAAGGTATCATATTTTCCGGAAGGAGTAAAATAGGTCGCTCTCGATATTTCTTCAAAACAATCAAAACCTCCAGCTAATACCAAACTTTCCATGACTCGCTTGTTCATCGCTTGCATGTTCAGTCGCTTCATCATATCAAAGAGATCTAAAAACGGACCTGATTTAGCACGATCTTCTAAGATAGCTTCTACCGGACCTTCGCCAACTCCTTTTAAAGCAGATAAGCCAAATCGAATATCACCAGCTTTGTTGACGGTAAAGTAAGAAACACTTTCATTGATATCTGGTCCCAATACGGTCAAGTTCATTCGTTTACATTCTCGAAGGAAAAACGTCAGCTTGGTGATATCATTTTTATTGTGAGTCAATACCGAGGCCATGAATGCAGCAGGGTAGTGCGCTTTTAAGTAAGCCGTTTGAAAGGCAATAAAAGCATAACAAGTCGAGTGAGATTTGTTGAAGGCATAAGAAGCAAAGGCTTCCCAATCCTTCCAGATTTTTTTAACAATCTCTTCTGGATGACCATTGTTGATACAACCTTCTAAAAATTTCGGCCATAATTCATCAATGATCTTTTTCTTTTTCTTACCCATTCCTTTCCGCAAAGCATCCGCTTGTCCTTTGGAGAACCCAGCGAGTTTTTGCGAAAGCAACATCACTTGCTCCTGATAGACGGTAATACCATAAGTTTCGGCCAAGTAGCCTTCCATGTCTGGCAAATCGTAAGTGATTTCTTCTCGACCATTTTTACGAGCGACGAAGTTAGGAATGTAGGCTAATGGTCCAGGACGATACAAGGCATTCATTGCGATCAAATCCTCAAATTTATTGGGGATCAATTCTCGCATGTATTTCTGCATTCCACTGGACTCATATTGGAAGATACCAACGGTTTCTCCTTTTTGGAATAGCTTGTACGTTTTTTCGTCGTCTAATGGAATTTCATCAGGATCAATTTCAACTCCTTTCGTTAGCTTGATGATTTCGCAAGCATCTTTGATAATGGTTAAGGTCTTTAAACCTAAGAAATCCATTTTCAATAAGCCCGCATCTTCTGCTACACTATTATCATATTGTGAAACCAACAAGTCAGAACCTTTTGCGGTGGTCACTGGAACGTAATTGGTGATATCACCTGGTGTGATCACAACTCCACAGGCATGTATACCCGTGTTTCGAACATTCCCTTCTAGTTTTCTTGCGGTTTGAATGACTTCAGCTATCTGATCATTTCCTTCTGCCAATGCTCTGAATTGATAGGCTTTATCCACATCTTCAGAATTCATTTTTCCTTTTAGCTTAGGATCAATGTCATTGTCTGCTAATACTTTTTTCAAAGAGGCGCCTAATTGAAGTGGGAATGTTTTGGCTACTCGATCTACTTCAGAAAGCGGTACGTTCATCACACGCCCTACATCTCGAAGAGAAGACTTGGCTGCCATGGTACCATAAGTGATAATTTGTGCGACTTGATTTCGACCATATTTATCGATCACATAATCGATGATCTTTGATCGACCTACATCATCAAAATCAATATCAATATCCGGCATGGATACTCGTTCTGGATTGAGGAATCGCTCAAAAAGTAGATCGTATTTGATTGGATCGACATTGGTAATTCCCGTGCAATAAGCAACGGCAGATCCTGCCGCAGATCCCCGACCTGGTCCTACTGAAACGCCGATGTCTCTGGCTACACTTGTAAAATCCTGAACGATCAAGAAGTAACCAGGATAACCTGATTGTTTGATGACATCTAATTCGAAATCGAGTCGCTCTTTGATTTTAGGAGTAATGGTTCCGTATCTCGCTTTGGCACCTTCATAAGTTAGGATGCGTAAATATTCGTCTTGTGTTTTGACGCCTTCTGGAAGTGGGAAGGCTGGAAGCAATACATCTCGCTCTAATTGGATGGGATCGATCTTGTCATAAATCTCCATGGTGTTCGCAATCGATTCAGGAACATCACTGAATAGCGCACTCATCTCTTGCTGTGACTTAAAATAAAAGTCGGAGCTTGGAAATTTGAAACGATTGGTTTCTTCTAATAAATTATTGGTGTTGATACACAACAAAATATCGTGTGGTGCCCAATCATCTTCTTCTACATAATGCGAATCATTGGTAGCAATGACTTTTACATTATATTTTTTGGCGAAAGCCAACAGTTGTTGATTAATATCTTCTTGACTGATCCCTAGTAGATCAATATTCTCTAAGCCTCTATGTCTTTGTATTTCTATATAAAAATCTTCTCCAAAAAGATCCAACCACCATTTTAATAATTCTTCCGCTTTGTCGATATCACCTTTCATGATCATTTGCGGAATCTCTGCACCAATACAACAACTGGAAGCAATCAGTCCTTCGCTATATTGAACCAAAAGCTCTTTATCAATTCGTGGAAACTTTCCGTACAAGCCTTCAATAAAACCAAGAGAACAAAGCTTACAAAGGTTTTCGTATCCTTTCCTATTTTTAGCCAATAATAGTTGGTGGTAGCGTTTGTCAGATTCACCTTTGGCGCGAGAGAAAGATCTTTTGTGTCGATCTTCTACCATATAAAATTCACAACCTACAATAGGTTTGATTCCCCGCTTGTTGGCTTCACGGACAAATTTGAATGCCCCAAACATATTCCCGTGATCAGTTAAGGCAACTCCTTTCTGACCATCAGCAACGGCTTTATCCATCATGATACCAATATCAGAGGCACCATCTAGTAGTGAATATTGAGTGTGACAATGTAGGTGAACAAATTCTGGCATTTTATATTTTGGTTTTTAGCATAAACACAAAGGAGCAAGACTTCAAGCTTGAAGCTACTTCAATTACAAAATGTATGTTAATATCACTGCTGTTTTTTGATCCGTCAAATCAATGACAAACTCGATGTGTGGTTTTACCCCAAATATGCGGTATTGTTTTCTCAAAATAGTATCTTTTTCTTGCTCAAAGAATTCATCCCGATAGCTATTGGAATTCGATTTTTAGTGAAGGTTGTCAATTTTAAACAAAAAAGTCAAACAAGTTAAAAAGCGAAAATATAACGAGGGAATTTAATTTTTGAGCTTTACTTAAATGTTGAGCGTGGAAAGAAATCCCTTCTTTCAGAATTCAGATAGGTGGCTTGCAATAATCATCCATATGAATTAGGTCTCTCTAAGTTTTACAAGCCTCTATAAATCCTTTTGTGCTCAGGCACTTGGCTAAGATACAAAATTATTTGGTCATTTTTGGGTTTGCGAAGATAGAAAAATAAGTCGTATAAATGATTGAAGAAAATGTTAAAAAAATGATTTTTTTATCATAAGTTAAAATCATAAGATGATTGGAAAAGAGGAGAGAAACTTAACTTAAAGATTGTCAATTAGATAGGTCGAATTCGCTGATACTTGAGCGAATGAAATAAAAAATAAATTTAAATTTTAAGTATATTTTTTTACGCTTGATTTTATGCTTTTGATAGGTTTTTATAAAGGGAAAAGAATTTTATATCATCAGAAACTTGATTTTCGTTGTCTATAGATCAAAGTTCCAACTAAGTCCTGCTGAAATATTATTCATATTGGCTTCGATCAAATTATTTTCATCAAAGATATTACTCATGCTTCGGGAATAGTCTATCTGCATGTTAAGTTGTTTGATCAATTTTACTCGAAGTCCTGATTGGAAGCCCATGATTAGCGAGGTAAATTGATCTTTGGGATCAGGAACAATAACAATGGAAGAAAGTAGATCATCAATAGAACGGGGCGACGAAAATTGGTTACTACTTTTAACATTGATTAAGGAGGCACCATAAAATCCAAGTTGAAAGAATACTTTTTCTTTGATGATATCTATCTCGGCAAGAAATGGAATCTTTATGTAAGAAATTTGAACATCGTCTTTAAATCTTCTTTGTTCAAAGGTCAAATCAGGATTGAATGGATCAAAAATGATGATATCTGGTGGAAGTGTAATAATTTGTCCATTCTCAGTAAAGACGGTTCGATCAAAAGTATTTTGCTCAGCGATTTCAAATCCAATTTGCTGAAAAGCTAAACCTGAAATAATTTTTATTTTTTCATCTAATTTTAATCGTGCTTGAGCACCAATTTCAAATCCTGCTTTTCCCTCTATTGACATAGCTGTATTAGGATTTATAAAAAAGGAGCTTATGTCACTATTTTGAAAATTGTTATTAGATTTCGCTTCGGCGAAACTATGATTGCCTTTTACAGAAATAGAAAACGCTAAATCTTGAGCATTTAAAAGATGGAGTCCACTAAAAAGGAAAAATAGTAGGGTCATTAGATTTTTCATCTCTCTTAAATTAGTGTTAGGGTGTTAATGTATTCTAGTGCTAGAGTGCGTTTTTTTGCGGAATATCCTTTGTGTTATTTAGTCATTCCCTTATCTGTTTGTATAAAAATCGCGCGCTCTAATTATTTAATAATAGTCGTTTTAGATTACTTTATTTTAATACTCTAATTTACATAAATCTCCATTGCAATCCAAAGGAGAAATTATGGAGATTCATATCAATAAAAGTATTCTCATTAAAAAGATTATTGAGCGAATGGGAATAGCTCATGTCAATGCTCCATTTTTTCCAAAATTGATATTTGATGCCTGTTTGAAAGCCGAAGAGCATACTATTGAATTGATCACTGGAATTAATTTCTGAGATTAAGTTAGTGGTGGTTGTGTTTTCCGAAACTAGTGGATTAGATGCTTTACGATCGAGCTCTTTAAAATGATATCCTATTTTTGATGCAGCATAAATGCCTCCTTGTAAAAAGATTTTATCTTTATAAAGATCGAATTCTAGGAGTAGTGGAATTTTTAAGTAATAAATATAACTTAAGGTATTTCGAGGAGTAGGCTCAATATTAATGAATTGAAGATCTGGAAGATATTCTACTCGAACTTGTTGAAGATTCAAACCAAAAATAAAATTGAACCGCTGATTGATCGCAAAACCACCTTCTACTCCCATTTCAAAAGAAGGTCGAACACGTATTTCAATTTCAGAAAAAATTTGATCTGCATTAGGAAAGAAACGGAGTTCTCCTGAATTTTCTGGATGGGTATTAAAAGTGTTTTGTTGCATTTTTCCAATACCATAATTTCCTTTGGTTACAAAGGATAGAGATAATTGAGCCAATGAAATAGTAGAGATGTTAAAAATAAATAGGATAAATAGTAGACTTCGTTTCATCTGAATTTGAATTTCATGAATTAAATAATCTGATTGAGTGGATAGCAGAGCTTTTGCACTAATATAAATCGGCGCTCATATTGTAAGACGGGAAAGAAAAAGAAAATGGTTGGGTCGTAAGTAACTAAGCAATTTAATTTATCTAACAACTATGCAGTCTTTTGTGCTTAATCTTCCCTTCGACAAGCTCAGGGCAGGCTGTTAGATTTTCCTTAAATAGCTCAGGCTATTCGCGTCAAATCCGCCTCGATTAATCTCAAAATCCAAGCACATTTCTTGAAAAACAAATTTGCTTAGTTACTTAATAGAAAATTATTGATCGATCACGAATAGTGGATTGGCTGAATTGATGCAGCATCCTTCAGACTTGGTTTTGATTGCGATAGTGATTTTAATTTGATTGGCTGTTGTATCGAAGCTTCAAAAGATGAGTCATCCCTAAAGTATTTTAGATTGAGGATGCCTATATCGAAAATGGCACGCAGGTCTTACTGATTACTCTGATTACCGCGATCGAAGGGCGCATTATTGGAGAAATCTGAGCGATCTGAGTAACTTGTTCAATCAGCGTTCTAATACAATAAAATTTTGAAGCACTAAAATTCATGCTCTAAGGATGATTCATCTTTTTTTATATCCTTTAATTGATCCGTTTAATTGTTTTCGACTAGAAACAATTCTGGAATAATCTGTACTTTTAATAATGCTCCTAATTTGAAAAAAGCCTTTCGCCATTCATCGTTTGGAAAATTTCTCCATCCTTTTCGGAAAGTTCTAAGAACAGAAAAGTAGAGATTCTGACTCTTCCAAATATTAGATTCAAATTCCATTTCATTCAAAATTTCAAGAATAGCAATCAATTGGTTCATTTGTTCAATCGGTGCGTCGGCATCTACAATTTGTCTCACTTCATAAAAAATCCGTTCACTCGCAGCCAAGATAAATGATTGTTCATTACCCAATTGAATGTCCCATTTCTTCAACTCTTTTGACAAACGTCGTAACTCCTCAATGCTCAAATCATCTTGGGAAAAGAAACGGTGCATGTCTGCATTGACAATAAATTGAACAACATTATTATAAGCTTTAGGAATCGGAATATTACTTTGTAATGAACTTGTCATCAATTGATAATTATCATTGTAAATATCTCGGAATGAAGTTTCTGCTTGGCGCAGATTTTTCCCGGTGATTTCCTTAAGAATTTTTCTTTTCTCATCTCGGAAGAGGTGTTGGAAAGAATATTTATTAGAACCAAAGTAAGTTTGCATTAATCCAATCACATCACCCAATCGAGTATTCCGGAAGGCCGAAATGATCTGATCATGCATTTTTTGATAGGTCTTTTTATCCATATCAATAGAAATATTTCCAATGATATTTTGTTGACCTAAATGGATGACTACAAAAGTGAAATGTTTTTCGGAATAAGTTATTCTTGATTTCATCATCGTCCGTCCAATGGCGATTCGTTCATTCCCTGCAAACTCTCTTGTAAAAGCTTCACTAGTGGCGATGTAGTTGAACAAATGTAATTTCTCAGGCTCTTTTTCAAAAAGAGAGGAGACCGCATAATGCATACCTGCACCAATCAAATCTACTCGTGTCGGCAATACTTGATTGACATAACTATAAGCCGCATCCGCATAAACATTACTTGGACCTTTACTCATTTTCTTGATAAACTGATCTTGTAAGTTGAGATCCCCTACTTGATTGGCATAATAAATAGCCCGACAAGCATATTGTAATATCTGATTGGTTTCTAAGCCAGAAATTTCATCAAAGAACCAACCACAACTCGTAAACATCAGCATCGCATTCCGTTGCATTTCCAGCATACGTAATACTTGTGTTTTTTGCGTTTTGCTCAATTTTTTGATCGAGTGGGCTTCTAAAAAGGCATCGACCGTTTCATCATTTCTATTTAATAAAACTTCGATATAATCATTTCGAGCAATCCATGGATCTTTTAAAAGTTGGCTGGCTTTTTCTGCATATACTGGCAATATTTGATCTCGAAGCCAATTGAGTGTGTCTCGTAAAGTACTTCGCCAAGCTTGTGTCCAATTGGCACGACCGCCAGTGTTACAGCCACAGTTACTTCTCCAACGTTCTACTCCATGAACACAACTCCAAGAGCTATTTTCATGAATCATCAATTCATATTCTGGTGGAAACAATTCAAGGTATTGACCATAGTTGGTAACAGTGGCCAAGTTATTTTGTCTGATGTGATCAATGGCATCGGCCAAAGCCATTTCACCACGGCGATGATGATGACCATAACTTTCTCCATCGGTTGCAACATTCACCACTTGTGGGGTATCATTGTCATCAAAAGCTTGTACAAAACGGTTGGCAAAGCCTTTTCCATTATTCAATAAACCATTGAAGGCAACATCTTGGGCGATATTTCCATCATAGACATAAAGAGCAATGGTTTTACCAGAAGGTAGCTTTGCTAGATAAGGACGTCTAGTATCTAGATCATGATCGACACTTTTCCAATTTTGGTCACCAATTTTTCGAAAGGCCTTGGCTTGTCTAGGTGCAAGAATAGTGTATTTGATTCCATGAGTAGCCATTACTTCTAGGACCTCGGTGTTGACTGCAGTTTCAGCCAACCACATGCCTTCAGGCTTTCGCCCAAAACGATGTTCAAAATCGCGGATTCCCCAGATCACCTGTGTCTCTTGATCTCTAGCATTAGACAATGGAAGAATCAAATGACTATGCGCTTGAGCGATAGCAGATCCATGCCCACCATGTTTCTCTTGGCTGATTTTATCGGCTTCTAGGATTTTATTATAAGTATCCGGGTCAGCTTGTTCCATCCAAGAGAGTAGGGTCGGTCCAAAATTAAAATTAAGATAAACGTAATTGTTCTTAATTTTTGAAATTTGACCATCTTGATTCAAAATCCTTGCAGAAGCATTTGGAGCATAGCACTCAAAATTGATGCGCTCATTCCAATCGTGAAAGGGTTGTGCTGAATCTTGTAATTCTACTACTTCCAACCAAGCATTTTCTCGGGGTGGTTGATAAAAATGTCCATGAATGACAATGTATTTGTTTGATCTACTCATGATGATTATTAGTGTTGTCCTATGATTTTTCCGATAAATCGGAATGATTTCCAATTACTTTTTAGCCTCTACTAGGGGTCAAACTAGTAAAAAAACGATTATTTGAGCGTATTTAAGGTTAAGGTATGTGCAAACTTACCAATTTTATGCCCTTATTTAACTAATCTATACGGGAATATCTGGTAAATTGTTTTCTTTATTAGAATTTTGCTTGAATCGCTTGTTTGACACCAACAATCTTAAAATCTACCATCTTTGCGACTTTAAGTCAAATACAGGGATAAATACCAACTTAAACTCTTTTTACTGGTTTTGTGTTCCACTAATTATTATTTACCTTCCGTTTCGTTTTGAAAGATCAATTCATGAAGTTGATTCATCTCAAAATCGAGATTGGAACTTTTGATCAACCTACTAAAAAATCAGCATGATACGCTTTTATAAACCCATTTTTCAGATCGCCATTTTCCTATTACTAGGAACAGCATTAATGGCGCAAGCTCCCAAGCGTCCAACTTCTGCAGATCTACACGACGCTATCAAAAAATTAAATGTGGTAGGAACAGCGCTTTACCTAGCAGCGCATCCGGATGATGAAAATACAAGGATGATTTCTTGGCTAGCCAATCATCGAAAAGTGAATACAGGTTATCTGTCTTTAACAAGAGGAGATGGAGGACAAAATCGAATCGGCACAGAAATTCGAGAATTATTAGGAGTGATTAGAACACAGGAATTGTTGCAAGCAAGAAGAGTCGATGGAGGACAACAACTTTTTTCGAGAGCCAATGATTTTGGTTATTCCAAACATCCAGATGAAACCTTGAAAATCTGGAATGAAAAAGAAGTGATGTCAGATGTGATTTGGGCGATTCGTAAATTTCGGCCAGACATTATCATCAATCGCTTTGATCATAAATCTGCAGGAAGAACACATGGACATCATACGTCTTCGGCGGTTTTGTCTTTTCGTACTTTTGAAATGGCAGGTGATCCAAACGTGTTTCCTGAGCAACTTAAATATGTAGATGTTTGGCAACCCAAGCGATTGTACTTTAACACGTCGTGGTGGTTTTACGGAAGTAGAGAAAAATTTGCGAAAGCAGATAAATCGAAAATGCTCGGTGTAGATGTAGGTACCTATTATCCCCTTTTGGGAAAATCAAATAATGAGATCGCTGCAGAAAGTCGAAGTATGCACCGTTGCCAAGGCATGGGGTCAACTCCTTCACGGGGATCGCAAACCGAATATTTAGAATTGCTCAAAGGGGAAATGCCTACAGACAAAGAAGATCCGTTTCAAGGAATTGACATCAGTTGGAATCGGTTGGAAGGTGGGGCAAAGATTGGTGCTTTAATAAAAGAAATTGAAAAGGAATTTAAATATGATGATCCTGCCAAAAGTGTTGCCAAATTAACCGCAGCTTACCAGTTGATTCAAAAACTTAAAGATCCATATTGGAAGGAAATTAAGTCAAAGGAAATAGAAGCGGTCATTCAAGGATGTTTAGGACTTTTCCTAGAAGCAATTGCCGACGATTACTCAGCTACTCCAGGAGAAGATATAGAATTGAGTATGGAAATGATTAACCGAACGGGTGATCAAGTATTTTTAAAATCTATTGAATATTTACCAATGAATGCAGATACCACAATGGATTTGCAAATGGATAAAAATCAGGTTTATAAATTTTCAAAAAAGATAAACTTATCTAGCGATTTAAGTTATACCAATCCTTATTGGTTGAATGAGTCAGCGGACTTAGGCATGTATACGGTCAAAGATCAAGCGCAGAGAGGACAACCAGAAACACCTCGATTTTTAAAAGTGAGGTTTAATCTACAAATCAATGATGTACCCATGGAATTTGTCCGAGATATGGTGTACAAAAAAACTGATCCAGTAAAAGGGGAAGTCTATCGTCCATTTGAATTGACGCCGCCAGTATTTACCAATATTGCCGAAAAGGTTTATGTTTTTACGGATAAAGCTAAGACGGTTGACATAGTGATCAAAGCGGGTAAAAAGAATGTCAAAGGGACTTTGCAGTTATGTCATCCCAATACTTGGAAAGTTGAACCAGCGATGATTGATTTTAATATGGCTTTGAAAGGCGAAGAACAAGTTTTTTCTTTTACCGTCACACCACCAATAGGACAAGAGGAAGGCATGGTGATTCCAATAGCAAACGTCAATGGTGTAGATTATACCAAAGGATTGGAATTGATAGCATACGATCACATTCCTACTCAAATGGTTTTTCAAGATGCAGAGGCAAGAGTCGTCAAGATTGATTTGAAGAAAGAAGGAGAAAAAGTAGGTTATATCATGGGCGCAGGAGATGAGATTCCAGTAAGTTTGGAGCAAATTGGTTATGAGGTAGATCTATTAGAAGACAAGGATATTCGCTTAGCCAATTTGAAAAAATACGATGCCATCATCTTGGGTATCCGTGCCTACAATACCAATGATCGCTTAAAATTTCATCAAAGTAAATTAATGGAATATGTCGAACAGGGCGGTACGATGATCGTGCAATACAATACAAGCCATCGTTTAGTGACGAAAGATTTGGCGCCTTATCCAATGAAGCTTTCTCGTGATCGAGTTACCGTTGAAGAAGCGGAAGTTCGATTTTTAAAACCAAAGCATCATATTTTAAATTATCCGAACAAAATTACCTCAAAAGATTTTGAAGGATGGGTGCAAGAAAGAGGTTTATATTTTCCCAATGAATGGGATGATAGATTTGATGCCATTCTCTCTTCCAACGATCCAGGAGAGCCTGCACGTGATGGCGGATTGTTAGTCGCTAAGCATGGGGAAGGATATTATATTTACTCCGGTTATTCTTGGTTTAGAGAATTGCCAGCAGGTGTTCCCGGAGCGTATCGATTATTTACGAATTTGATTTCCATAGGAATACAACCTTGAGGCATTTTCAATAACCAATAACCAATAACCAATTAGGGCTGTACGGAACTTTGATTCAACAAT
>CAYTVR010000174.1:0-14723 GCA_964441245.1 uncultured Saprospiraceae bacterium
ATCAAGTGTCCTCTACCAAGGAATTGCCTTTTAATTATAGCGGTTTCGTCATGCGGGAAGGAGAAAAATTAAGCACGGAAACTTTTCGTCGTCATCAACTTCGATTGATGGAACAGTATGAACAACAACAAAACTTGGTAGGTTGGACAGCTTTTCTAAATCCATATATCGCTATCAAAAATGTATCAATGGCTTTATCAGGAACGGACTTTCAGGCCTATCGAAATTTTCAACATCAAGCTGAAGATTATCGATACAATCTTGCCCAGACTATGAATAATTTACAAATCAAACACATCAGTAACAATGTGGCTAGTTCGGCAGATAAAAAAGCGGTATTGAGTCAACAATATTGGATTGACTTTCCAGATTTCCAACATCAGCAATTGTCATTGAATAAAATTATTCAAAAAGAATGGTATTCATTTTTTGCACTCCTGCTGTGGTTGATAGGTTTACTGGGATTGATATTTTTTAATACCAAAAAATTAAAAGCCTTTTAATATGACCAACTTATTAGTTAAAAATTTCCTTCGGTCAAAAGGCTTAATGTTAGGTCTTTTAATTTTGTTCTTTGTAGGCTTGATAAGTTTACATATTGGAAAGATTTTCCTTGACCGACAAGCGAATACCGTGGAGAAAACCGCTGAGTTTCAAAAAGAAAATATACAGCGACACCTAAAACACGTTGATAAAGATATTGGATTGCTACTTTATTACATCCGTTTTGGCTTAGTCAATGAAACCCCTCAGCTTTCGGGATTGGCAATCGGTCATCGAGATATTCATCCCTCTGTTCAGAGTGTGAATATTCGGAATCTGGAAGAACAAAAATATACTAGCGAATTGGTCAATCCGTTTTACCAATTATTGGGAAATATGGATTTTAGTTTTGTTTTGATTTATCTTTTTCCTTTGATAATCATAGCATTTTGCTTTAATCTTTTATCAGAAGAAAAAGAAGATGGAACATGGCAATTGGTACTCAGTCAATCTAAAAATCCATTAAAAATCATTCAAACGAAATTGTGGATTCGATTGGCAAGTGTATTTATAACATTTTTTATTTTGCTATTGATTGGAAAAATTTATTTACAAATTCCATTTGATAAATCCTTTCTAGCCTTCGCTTTGACCTCCATTTTTTATCTCCTTTTTTGGTTTGCCTTGGCTTGGTTGATTATTAGTTTACAAAAGTCATCGCAACAAAATGCCATGCTATTATTATTCACTTGGGTAGCATTGACCATCATCGTACCTGCTTCGGTAAATGCCTTAGTCGTCAATTTATATCCAGTACCCGAAGCGTATAGCACTATCCTCGATAGCCGTGATGGTTATCATACCAAGTGGGACAAACCTAAAGAACCAACGATAAATAAATTCAAAAAACATTATCCACAATTTGCTAAATACGAACATCCTGAAGGAAAAAGCTTTGGTTGGTTTTGGTATTTCGCTATGCAACAAATGGGAGATGATGAAGCGGCGGAAACAACCAAAACGATGAAGACCAAACTTCATCAAAGAAATAAATTTAGTCAAACGATTGGTTACTTTTTTCCAAGTATCCATACTCAGTTCACACTCAATAGTCTAGGTCATTCAGATCTTAAGAACTACCTCAATTTTTTAAATCACCTAGAAGCTTGGCATGAAGAAAAACGATTGTATTTCTATCCTAAAATTTTTGAGAGTCAATCAACTGATGTTGAGAATTGGGGAAAATTTGAATTGATTTTTTTTAAAGATAAGAGAATGTTCAACTGGTTCGCTGGTTTGATTCCATTAGTCTTGGGAAGTCTAGTTCTTTTACTATGGGCTAGAATAAAATGGTCGGGAACTTAATAAAAATTCCTCATTTACTTCAATGATAGAAACAATAGACATACTTAATTTATTTTAAAATTTATTCGAACATGTTGCAGACAATAGATTTAACAAAAAAATATGATTCACAGGTCGCACTTGACAAATTGAATTTGACTGTCCTGCCTGGAGAAATATATTGCCTCTTAGGAGCTAATGGTGCAGGTAAAACCACAACGATAAACTTGTTTATGGACTTTATTCAACCGACTTATGGAAAAGTTTTCATTAACAATATGGAACTAAGTGAACATGGTAGTGCCACTAAAAAACACTTGGCCTACATTCCAGAAAATTTAAATCTTTACGGCAACTTGACGGGCTTAGAAAACCTTCAATTTTTTGCAGGTTTAGGAGGTGAAAAACTTGAGAAAGGAACGGCAACACAGCTACTTCAATCTGTAGGTTTACAATCTCAAGCTATCAACAAAAGAGTCAATCAATACTCCAAAGGAATGCGTCAAAAAGTAGGGATTGCCATTGCTAAAGCAAAACAAGCAGACAATTTGCTATTAGACGAACCAACCTCCGGATTAGATCCACAAGCTAGTAATGACTTTGCCCGATTACTACAAAATATGCGTGAAAACGATGTAGCGATTTTGATGGCTACGCATGATTTATTTAGAGCAAAAGAGACGGGCACACACATTGGAATCATGAAAGAAGGAGTGCTGATTCACTCTTTAAAAAGTGACGAAATCAAATTGAACGATTTAGAAAAATTATACTTGGAAACCATGAAAACAGAAGGCCATACAAAGTCTAATCAAGAACAAACCTTTTAAAACAATACAATTACATAATTAAATATTTTTTAGAATAATTTTTTTTCAAACCATAAAAATTAAAACAATGATTACAACAGAAAAAGTATTAGAAGCACAAAACTCTTGGGGATCAGGAGTAGTAAAAATCGGTTCTCTTAAAGACAGTAGATCTGAATGTGAGGCTTTCACTAGTGACTTCCTTGACCAACATTATGCTTTCGGAGTGGGACCAGTTTTGTTTAAGCCAACAAAATGTGCTATAGAACAATTTAGACCTACCAAAGCTGAAGCAAAATCCTATTTCATTGCAGGAGACGACCGTGCAAATCAAGAAGATTCAGGTTTTGCGATTGCACCTTGGACGAATGTAAGGTTTGAAAACTCAGGAGGGATCATCTTAGGAGAAACTCGGGCCATTGCTATGGGTAATTATTTTTTCACGACTGTTGATGGTGATGAAGTAAAAGTAGAATATACTTTTGGTTATCAGTTAATGGATGGTGAATTAAAAATTGATGTACATCATTCGTCTTTTCCTTATAATCCAGCACCTGTAGCATAATGAAGAAGTGCTTGTATTTTATTTGCCCAACAGATTTTCTTGAATCTGTGATTGAAAATACATTTCACCAAGAGAGCTATTTCCTTAGTTCTCTTGGTAACTCTATCATTTTCAATGAAAATGTATTAAGGCATATCAAGAGTTTAATTCACACAATAGGGATTAGAGAAGTCACTTTTATATTATCTAATGATAATCGAATTATAGCAGATGCTTTGGGTAAGCAATTTTTTTCAGAAATCAGAGGATTGGAAAAATTTTATAAGCAAATGCTTATACAAAAGGAGCATTTAGAAATGTCATGGCAAATCCAAAATCCTCAGTTTCTATTTCTTTCTTCTTTTTTAAATGAAAAAATAGAAAAACTAAAGCATGGATTGAGTGATTCGATAATCAATGAAATTACGATACATAGTAAAATTTACATTAAAGAAGAAGATAGGTTTAAAAACACAACTTCTAGTTTGATTCAAACAGAGGAAATCATCTTTAATTAAAAAAAAGATGACGGTTTGAAGTGAAAGTACACTCAAGCTCTTACCTATTATGTCTACAGTTATCAAGCATAATTTTTCAAATCCTCTAAAACAAAAAAATATGATTCAAATAAAATCTTCCTATACAAATGCAGTCATTAGTGATGACAACAAAGATTTACAAGACATTCATTTAAAATCTAAAAACATTGCGATTTATCAACGAGACATCAAATTCTTAAACAAGGAACTTAACCGGATTGCTGAGCAAAAAATCGAATGTCGAGCGACTGGTTCAGTAGAAGAAATTTTAGTCCAACTGAATGATTACTTGAATAGTGATATTCCCGGATATGTTTCTTTATTCGAAGATATTTCTGAGGTTGTCAAGCTATTTGAAAAAACGACTCAAGCTTCCTCCTTTCGTCTATTACTGGCCACCGTTAGTACGAATATGTGTCGCAGATTTCATACAGACATCAATGAAATACGATTGCTCTGTACCTACATCGGGCAAGGGACGCTATGGCTTCCAGATGAGGCGATTAATGAAAAAGCCTTGCGAACAGGTGGAAATAATCAAGAAATAGTTAAAGACGAAGAGCTAATACAACAGGTACCTACAGGAGATGTAGTCCTCCTTAAAGGCGCACTTTATCCGGAGGCGAATCCTATTCTACACCGAAGTCCAAGCATTGAAGAAAATGGAGAAACACGATTGCTCTTAAGAATTGACACCAATAAATCTTTAATCTAAAATACTGTACGTAAATTTAAATCTTGATTTTTTCATTAAAATAATTTTCCCAATCATGAAGAATTTCAAATTCCTTTATCACTTTGCATTGGCATCCCTTATATTAGGTTTAACCGCTTGTGGAGATAATGACGTCGATATCACGCCACCAACATTTGAGACCATCACCTACACCCCAGCACCCGTAACCGCCGAGATATGCGGATCGGATGAGTCAACTGTTTTCCTGCTGACCGGCGGTGATCAAATAACTTTCGACGTGCTGTTCGAAGACAACAATGCCTTGTCAGAATATAAAGTAGACATCCATAATAATTTTGACTGCCATGGTCATGGTGGTGGCAGCGCTCCAGCAGTAGTTGTACCAAATGTAGACAACCTCACAACGGACTGGACTGTTCTTGATATTAATGAATTATCAGGAACTTCATCTTCTATTAAACGAACGCTAAGAGTTCCGGAAAACGTCACTGCAGGTAATTATCATTTTCATATTCAAGTGATCGACGAAGTAGGCAACGATAGCCCTTTTGCCAATTTCAATTCCATAAAAATCAAAAATCCACTGGACGATACGCCACCCGTATTTTCTATAGATGAACCTGCCAATAGAAGTTTTTCTGCAAAAAAGGGAGAAGTCATTCGTTTTGTTGGAAAAGTTACTGATGAAAGATCACTTAGTGATGGTGGGAATGGCATACTTTATTTGGCTTATACAGACCTCAATTCGGGTAATACTTTTACAACTAATGTCGCTTTTACCTTTGATGAAAATGTAGATCAAGTCTTCGATTTCGATTTCGAATACTCCGTGCCGCAAACATTGACTAGAGGCAATTACCGTTTCTCACTTGGTGCCAATGATGGTGTACGCAACGTAGCCTCTTTCCAGTTTTTTGAAGTAGAAGTAACGAATTAAAATTCTCTGATAAAATAGATATATTTGCTGGCAAAAAGAAAAAGAATCGCCATGCCAAAGTGACAACTAATCAGGACATCGAAAAACTATAGCATCAAAATGCTAGGCATATTAGTTCCTTTTAAAAATCACATTAACAAAAAATAAAATGACAATTCAAAAAAAATTACCAGTCACCGTATTAAGCGGTTTTTTAGGCGCAGGAAAAACAACTTTACTCAATCATGTTTTGCACAATAAAGAAGGCTTAAAGGTCGCCGTTATCGTTAACGATATGAGTGAAGTGAATGTCGATGCAAACCTTGTAAAGAGTGAAAACATTCTTTCTAGGACAGAGGAAAAATTGGTAGAAATGAGCAATGGCTGCATTTGTTGTACCCTCCGTGAAGACCTCATGATAGAAGTGGAAAGATTGGCAAAAGAAAATCGTTTTGACTATTTGTTGATTGAAAGTACGGGTATTAGTGAACCGATTCCTGTTGCCCAAACTTTTAGTTTTATTGATGAAGAAAACAATGTTGATCTTTCTAAGTGGAGCTATGTAGATACGATGGTAACTGTAGTCGATGCTTTAAATTTCTTTAAGGATTTTGGAAGTCCTGAAATGTTGATAGATAGAAAATTGACCGACATAGATGGTGATTTCAGAACGATCGTCAATCTTTTGACGGACCAGGTAGAATTTGCGAATATTATTATTCTAAATAAAACGGATTTGGTGACTAAAGAATCCGTCAATTTTCTAAAAGCCACTATTCAAAAATTGAATCCTACTGCTAAAATTATCGAGTCCACTTTTAGCAAGGTTAATCCTCATGAAATTATCAATACCGGTTTATTCAATTTTGAGGAAGCAGAGCAAAGTGCAGGCTGGATAGAAGAACTGAATAAAGAAGAACATACTCCTGAAACGGATGAATACGGTATTAGCTCTTTTGTTTATCGAAGTAGAAAACCCTTTAATTCTGCTCGTCTATGGACTTTTATACAACGCGATTTTCCGCATACCATTATTCGAAGCAAGGGAATGTTTTGGATAACATCACGCCCTGAACAAGCATTGATTTGGGGACAAGCAGGTGGTTCTTTACGAACAGATAGTGCTGGAGTTTGGTGGGATAGTATGCCTTGGGAAAAACGCATTAATTATGTCGCATTTATAGAAAATCAAAAACACATTGAATCCGATTGGTCTTCCACCTATGGAGATAGAAGAAATGAACTTGTTTTTATTGGTCAAGATATGGATGAGGCGGAAATACGGGCGGCTCTTGACGCTTGCTTAGCGACAGATGAAGAGTTAAAAACGGAACGATGGAAAAATGGTTATGCTGATGAATGGCCAGTACAAAAAGCAATACCAGTTGAGTAAGTCCATTCTAAACTAATTAACTTTAAGAGGTACTTGAAAAAAGTATTAAGGCTTTTAGCTTTCTCTTAATGATAATTTTGAATAACCCTCTATCGGGAAGTATCGCGTTTTAGGGCTATTCAAAATTCAGACATTCAATTATTCAAAATTTCTTTTTCAAGATCCAATAAAACTTAGATTACAAAGTACTTAAGTTATTCGGAATGTAAATACAAGATTCATTGAAAATCAAAGAAATTCACCTTCCGTAAGTAGTGTTCAGAATAAATTTAAATGAAGAAATTATTTAAAATACTCGTTCCATTAGTATTAGTGATTCTAATTGGAAATCAAAATAAGATCAAGACCTTTTTCAACTCTGAGGAAACAAGAAAGGAGCTAGATGTAGTCAATATTGAAGAACCTAATATCGAGGTTGGAACTAAGGCAGCAAACAAAGATTCTATTGATGAATTGAACCATAGAGCTAGAACTACGCGGCCAAAAACAGATTATTTAGTCAATGATTTGTTGTATAGATGGGATCAAAAGCTTCTCGATTGGGTAACGGTAGAACCTTCAGAAAAAATGTTATGTCAAGAACCAAATCCTAATTCCACCTCAATTGGAACAACAACAAACGGTGCTAAGCCGATTGAAATAGATTGGAAGTTCTTGCAGAATATTCAATACCGACTAAAGTATTTTCAAAAAATTGAGATGGAATCGTTTTCCCCAGTTTTTAGTCAGGCATTAAAAGAAATGGACGGTAAAAAAGTAATCATTGAGGGTTATATCATTCCTATTGATGCAGAAGGGGAATTTCTGGCATTATCTGCCAATTCTTTTTCATCTTGTTTTTTTTGCGGAAATGCTGGTCCTTCCTCAGTGATGAGTTTATACTTAAAGAAAAAAAAATATTTTAAAACAGATACTTATAAAAAGTTTCAAGGGATCTTGACGTTGAATTATAATAACCCGGAGGAATTTTATTACATACTAAAGGAAGTTGTTCCTATTAGTTGATCATTTATTGAGAAAAATCAACACAAATTAAACGAATACTAAAATTAATTTCAAATGAATAATTTTCAATTAGTCAATACCATCAATAGTAAGTCCGATCTCTTTGGAGTAGTAGCGAGTAGTTTGTGTATGGTACATTGTTTAGCGACTCCTTTAATTTTTGTGGTTCAAGCATGCACCAAAAGTTGTTGTGAAGCGGGACCTTGGTGGTGGACTTTAATCGATTATCTATTTTTGGTTATTTCACTGATGGCCATCTATTCTTCAGCTAAAGCCACCTCACTGAAATGGATGCCTTTTGTTTTGTATTTGAGTTGGGGAATGTTGGCACTTCTGATATTACATGAACGATTTCCATATTTCGACATTCCTCATATGGCAGTCTATTTACCAGCTTTTAGTTTGGTATTTCTTCACCTATATAATCGAAAGTATTGTGCTTGTGAGGAAGATCAATGTTGTGTCAATTAAATCTATATTTAGCAGTCTAATGATAGCTCCGTTAATCATTTGCTTTGAGATAGACTTCTAAGGCATCATTATTTTTAGCGATCAAGAAGGCGGTATCCTTTCCATATCGGATAGGCAACACCTTCTTGATCTCTCCTGTGATTAAAATTCCACTTTCTTCAGCAGGTATGATATCAAATGTTCCTTCTTTTGTTCCAGTCAAAACTAATCCTACTCCTCCATCATTTCTTGGCGTCTCTACTTCTGAATTATAAAGATTTCCAAATATCAAAAAATCTGGAAATTCATCTTGATTATAATCAATGGCTTGTATTGAATTGATAGAACTAATTTGTGCGAAGGCAGGTAGGTTCATCTTTTCGAAACCTTTTTTCGTTTTCTTCAACAATACACTTTCAAATTTTTTGGCTTGAAAATGTAACGCTTTATTGAGCATGGCTTTCCCATAAATATCATTGAGATCTGCATCAGCAAATGATTCATATGTTTCAAATCGTTTAGCTATGGCTGGAACTTGTTCAGATGAACATTCGCGCCCACGCACGGGGAGCCGTTCTCCTTTTTTCTGATAACTTAGTACGATGTCTAAAGATTTATTTTCATCAAAGTCATTTGCAAAAATTTCAAAAGGAGCTTTGGTACTTGCCTGGTATTTATAATTTAATCCTAAATTTCCAACTAAAAAATCTTGGCTTCCATCGCTATCAATGTCCGTAGCAATTAAGCTATACCACCACCCTTCCATATCGTCTAATGCTAAAAAAGATTCCGTAACCTCTTCAAAACCCTTTTTTGTATTTTTAAAAAAACGAACATTCATCCATTCACCTGTAAGCACAAGATCTTCTAAACCATCCTTATTAAAATCGGTTACAATTGCTGCGGTCACCAAACCCAATTCTAGGAATTCAGGAGCCATCGCTTCTGTAACGTTTTCAAATTTCAAAGATTGATCCTGCCTACCCTTATTTTTCAACAAAAAACTGGGAGGTGAAATGGGGTAAGTGCTAGGTAAAATTCTACCCGCGACAAAAAGGTCTTTCCTCCCATCTTTATCAAAATCAAGTACAACAACTTCTTGTCCACTTGTGGGAATAAAAGGCAAAACATTTTCTGATTTTATAAAACCAGATGCCGTGTTCAGGTAAAGTCGATCTTGATAATACTCTTTTCCAAGGCTCGAATCATTTCCTCCGTTGACCACATATAAATCTTGATCACCGTCATTATCTGCATCAAAAAAAACGGCACCCGTATCTTCGTATTGAGCATCATTCAACCACGGACCATTTTGTTTTTCAAATGTTCCATCTGTTTTTTGAAAAAATAATTGCCCAGATTGACCTTTGGCATTTCCAATAAAAAAATCATCTAGTTGATCATTGTTGACATCGGCAACTGCCAAGGCTGGGCCCATTTGTGAATTCCGATGCGGTAATAGTGGCTCCTTTTTAAAATCATTAAATTGGTCTTCGGTATGAAAAAAATCAATCCCAGTGGCCTTTGTAATATTCCTAAATCTTGGAGTTGCTTTTTTCAAATAATCGAATGACTCTTTTGCATCTGCATAGTTTAATGTGAGCAATTGGTTGGTTGGAATATGCTGTAACTCTTGTGTTTTGCCATCCGTCCAGATCACTTGCAACTGTTCAACATTTTTTTCTTTCCTATTCCAAAATACAATATGGGCGCAACACTAGATTGAAAGCCCTTCGTTAAATTCATTTCCTGAACTTGTGTGGTATCTCCGTTTTGCAGCATAATTTTTGCTCCTATTCCAAAAGGATTTTGAGCAGAACCGTTTAATTTTATTTGAAGAAAACGATTTTTTTCCACTTCCAATTGATTTTGAAAAAGAGAGACTTCCGCATCCAAATTATTAACAACCAAGTCAATATCTCCATCATTATCTAAATCACCATAAGCAAAGCCATTAGAGAAACCAGCCGCATCAATTCCCCAGGCTTTACTTGTGTTTAAAAAACTTAAATCACCATTATTCTTAAACGCATAATTAGAAATAGGTACACTTGGCAACTTAGCATAATCTCCTCTTTTATTTTGAAAAAAGGTAGAAGATTTAAATGCTTGAATGGCATCATTATTATTGACATCCCGTTTTAATCCATTGGTAATAAAAAAATCTTTCCACCCATCATTATCAAAATCAGCCATTTGAACTCCCCAACTCCAATCTGTTGTAGCCATTCCGGTCATTCTTGAGACATCACTAAAAATGGGTAATCCTTCTTTTATCCCATTGTTCAGCTGAATACAATTCTGCATATATTGATAATGAAAACCCAATTCGACCGCCTCCCAAAAAGTACTCGGGCTCATACTGGCCATATTGATTTTGGCTCTTTTATGATCAGCAGGAGTCATGTCAACCTGTGCCAAATCAATCAAGCCATCATTATTGAAATCGGCTGCATCAATTCCCATTCCAAACATGGCAGTATGTCGAGTAGCTTCTTTTACTTTTTCAGAAAAAGTACCATCACCATTGTTGAGATAAAAATAATCTGGAACATTAAAATCATTAGATAGGTAGAGGTCAATAAATCCATCGTTGTTAAAATCAGAACTGACAAGTCCAAGCGTCAATCCAAATTTTTGTAAACCTGCTTGTTCGGTAATATCCGTAAATGTTCCATCATCATTATTCTCATACAAATGTCCGGAGTGTTTCAACTCATTTTTCTTCATCAATTCATTATAAAATCGATTGCCCATAGAAACGGGTACTTGAGGATAATTCGCTACAAATAAATCTAAATCACCATCTTTATCATAATCAAAAAAAGTGGATTGAATAGAAGAACTTTCATCAGCTATGCCAAATTCTTTTGCCTTTTCTGAAAATGTATTGTCTTTGTTATTAATATACAGTTGGTTGGCAAATGGTTTATTTCTTCCCGAAACACATAGATAAATATCTAGCCAACCATCATTATTAATATCCACCATTGTTACTCCAGTATACCATCTTTGATCACCAGAAACACCTGCCATTTGACTGATGTCTTCGAACTTAAAATTTCCTTTATTCAAGTATAATTTATTCTCCACCATATTTCCCGTGAGAAAAATATCAGAAAGTCCATCATTGTTGATATCACCGACTGCTACCCCACCTCCCATATACAAGTATGGAAAATTATAATAGTTAAGTGTATCACTTTCAATAATATTATTGGAAAATGAAAGTCCTGAAAAATCAGCATTTACAGTTGAAAATAAAGGAAGATTAGAGGAAGTATCATTTTGATCTTGCTGACAAGACCAAGACATCAAAATGATCATTATTGTAAATAGTAAATTTCTCATAATACTAAATTAATAAAAAACAGTAGTCTATAAAAAAATAGAAGCCAAGCCTTTTTACAAGCCTGACTTCTAAATGTGTGATCTTTTAGACTTTATTCTAAATGATTAAAATTTAGTGGGATTTCCCTCCAAATTAATATCCTGGGTTATGTTTAAAAAGAGGGTTGGCATCTAATTCATTTTGAGGAATATCGATATATTCTCTTCCTGTTTTGTAAGCACCAGTTCCACCTGCCTCAGATTTCAAATCAGATTTATTTACGATATAATCTACCACTTTACCCCATCTTAAAATGTCATAGTAACGCGTTCTTTCTAAAGATAACTCCTTTACTCTTTCATCTTCTATATCCTGCATAGTTATGCTAGTATGAGGAGCAAGGTCAGCTCTTTCACGTACTTCATTGATGGCGTCCAATGCAGTTTGAGTAGATCCACTCAGCATAAATTCAGCTTCTGCAAACATTAACAATACATCTGCATATCGAAGAATTCTAAGATTATTTCCAGACTGATGCCATCCTGCTGATTGAGAATCAACATACCCTTTACCAATATCTAGGTGCTTAGCCCCCCAAACATTTGTTCCTCCAGGGAAAACGTCTTGATAAGATTGGTTTCCATAAGTTCTTGAAGAAAATACTTCTCCAGCGTGAGTGGTCGTTTCGTCTGTATCAAAGAAAAGTGTTTCAAATGCTCTTGGATCAATTTCGCCATTGACCGTTCTTTCATCTAGAAATAAATCTAAAACCCATTGATTGATTCTCATTCCATCTTGTCCAGTAAATCCAGCTGGAGCAACATCAGGATGGAAGGCAGCACCTTTTCCTTTTCCTGGATCATCGCCACCCCAACCTCCATTACCATCGGCAACAAGTTGGATTTCGAAAAGAGATTCCATATTATTCTCAGTAGCTTCTCGGAAGTTGTCTGCATAATTATCCGTCAACCCAACATTAGGATTGTTCATTACTTTTAGGAACTCCGTTTTCGCACTTTGATAATCTTGACGATACAAATAAACTTGTCCTAACAAGGCATCTGCACTTACTTTTCTAGCTCGTCCTATGCTTGCATCATCCCAAGAATCAGGAAGTAAATTTTGAGCTGCTTTCAAGTCGGCAATAATTTGTGCCCATACCTCATTAGGATCTGCTTGAGTAATTGCTTGAGGATCTTCAATATCTGAAAATGGTTGTGTAATCAATGGTACATTCAACCACTTATTTAATAATTGAAAATAATTAAATGCTCTAATAAAATGAGCTTCTCCAACAATATTGTCTCTAAGTCTAGTATCCATATCAATCTTAGGCACATTAGCGATGACTTCATTACATCGGGTTACCCCTTGGTAATTGGTTGACCATACCCAGGTTGTTCCATTAGACTCAGAAATTCCGTTGAAAATACCTGCAGCAGTTCTTTCAGATGTACCAAAAGCATTGACCACATCATCTCTGTAGTCAGAAAGAAAAATTTCGAATCTGGCATAAGACCAGATATGAGTAAAGGGGCTGCTCCGATAATACCTTTAGTAGCATCTGCTTCATTTTGCCAAAAAGTATCTGGAGTTAGTGCATTTGGATTAGATTGATCCAAAAAATCATCACCACAACTCGTACTAAAAAGCACCACTAGTGTGAAAATGAATAGGCATTTAGTTTTTATAATATTTTTCATGAATTGATGTTTTTTTTTAGTTTTAAAAAATAGAAGTTGTTCGAATATTCAAAATGAAGCTGAGAAATAGAGATTTTTATTCAAATCGACGCTCTTTTCTAAGTGCATAGCCGCACTACGGACGCAGAAAAAGCGGATAAGTTGGATAAAAAAATCATTTCGCAAGCATTTTTAGAGTCTTTGAACAACTTCATACCATTAGAAAGATGCTTGAATACCAAACTGGAAAGTTCTAGCAGTTGGGTAAGCACTTTCATCAACTCCTGAGTTGTACAATCTTGTTCCTCCTCTCGTATTTCTTCCTACTTCAGGATAGTAGCCAGTGTATTTAGTTACTGTAAACAAGTTTTGTGCAGACACATATAATCTTAATCGAGACATTCCCATATTAGTAATTATGTTTTCACCTAGCGTATATCCAATTTGAATGTTTCTTAATCTAAAATATGATCCATCTTCTAAATAAAAATCAGACATTCTTCTATTAAACCCAGGGTCAGTTTGCGTATTTCTTGGAATAGCAGAACCTGTATTGGTCGTAGACCAAGCATTTATGGCATCCGCTAGATAATTTCCTTCGGTATCAAAATATCCTCGATATCGATTAGCATTTAATATTTCATTTCCTTGAACGCCATTAAAAAATAAGGAAATATCAACTCCTTTATATTCAGCCGTAAAGTTGAGTCCATAGATAAAATCAGGTGTAGGATTTCCAAGGACTTGTTGGTCCTCTTCATCAATCATACCATTGTTATCGAGGTCTTTGAATTTTAAATCACCTGCTTGTGGGCTATTAGAATCCATGGCAGCCATTGCCTCTTCATCAGATTGATATAGTCCATCTGTAACATATCCAAAGAATGCAGAAACAGGTTGACCTATATCTGTTTTAGTTCCCTGAAGACCATTTGATGTAAATTGACCTGCTACAATTGGAGTCGCATCTCCTAATGCGGTTACCTCATTATTCAGCGTTGAAAAGTTAGCACCAATATTGAAGTTAAATGCACCAATAGAATGTGTATAGTCTGCAGCGAATTCGAATCCAGTATTTTTAATAGTCGCAGAGTTAAAAGGTACAGGGTTTCCAAATCCAGTATAAATCTACACTAGAATTAAAATCAGTATCATTGGCAGGAAATCGAGGATTTCCATCATTGTCTCTTGCTTTATTTACAATGTCTGCGTATTGTCGAGCATTTGCCCAATCTATCGTATTAATTACTTTTTGAGTACCATATCCCAAGTTTACATCAACACGAACATTTCCAGCTTTACCTTTTTTAGTGGTAACAATGACCACACCATTCGCTGCCCGTGAACCATAAATTGCAGAAGCAGAAGCATCTTTTAATACCGTAACAGATTCAATATCCGCAGGATTGATACTATTCATATTTCCAGTTAACATGCCATCAATGACAAATAGAGGACCACCATCAGAAAGTGTACTAGCACCTCGAATGGTGACTAATGCATTAGCACCTGGCGCACCTCCATTGTTTT
>CAYTVR010000175.1:0-14717 GCA_964441245.1 uncultured Saprospiraceae bacterium
GTGATCGAGTAATGCTCGGAGGGATAAAAGGAGATGTTGTGGATATAGGTATATTAAGAACGTCCATGATGCAAGTTGGTGATTGGGTAAATGGTGATCTTTATGATGGGAAATTCGTGCGAGTGGTAAATAGTCTTATTTTTAAAGAACCGGTTTATAATTACTCTGGAGACTTTCCATTCTTATGGGACGAAATAACAATACCAATACGAACTGGTGATGATTTTGAATATGCTCGTGAAAAATTTTTAGAAATTCTGAATGAAGTTCAAGGAGAATATGCGATAAGTGCTACTGAGTATTGGGCAAAAATGACAGAAAAATTAATGATTGAAAACGCTCAGGTTGATCCATTGGTCACGATGGTCTTTGATGAAAACTGGATTACCTTTACCCTTCGATATGTTGTAGATTATAAAAAAAGACGAGGAACTAAAGATTTGATATTTAGTAAAATATTAATTGCTATTAGAAATTCTAATGGAAAGATGTCTGTGGCTTCTGCTGCTCAAGAAATTACATTTTTCTCTGGAAAGTCTAATTAATTTATTGAACATTTTTAAATCATGAAAAAGCAAAAAAAAAATAAGAAGCATAAAATTCAATTCCAAGCAGGGCGATATATTACTCGGTTGTTTACAAAGAAGCTTCCTTCGAATCTACTATTTCACAATTTTCACCATACAGCTAATGTGGTGCGTGGTGTTAGAGATATAGTGAAAAATTTAGGATTAGACAAAGAGCAAAAAGAAATACTTTTATTGGCCGCTTGGTTTCATGATAGTGGACATACTATATGTTATGCCGGCCATGAAATAGAAAGCCAAAAGATCGCAAAAGCTTTTTTGGAAGAGAAAAATTATCCAGAGGAAAAATTGGAGAAAGTATTATCTTGTATTGCTGCTACCCAAATGCCTCAACGACCTACCACTTTACTGCAACAGGTGATTTGTGATGCAGATTTATATCACTTATCCTTAATGGAGTATGTTCATTTACAATACCAGCTTCGAGAAGAATGGCAACGTATTTTACAAAAAGAATTTACTGCTGAAGAATGGAAAGCAAATAATTTAACTTTCTTAGAACAGCATCATTATTTTACTTCTTATGGAAAGGATGTGTTACAAGAGCGAAAATTATTAAATCTTGAAAAATGTCGGGAATTGGTAGAGGAGTGAAAAATGGAGAAAGGATAACCTGATTTGGAATCTTGTCATCGGTTATCCTTTCTCGAATTATGAATCTGCTTTAAAATTTTTCACAATGAATCTGGAGTTTTAAAATAAAATCAATTGATTTTTTTAGTTTGTCGGTTGGAGCTTTAATTCCACTCTTCTTCCGTAAGCAGCATTACTTTGTAAATCTTCTCCTCTGTAATCTAAAATGATTTGGCTTTCATTAACGCCTTGTTTTTGTAATTCAAATTTTACAGCTTCTGTTCTTTTCTTAGACAGTAATAAATTCTTTTCGGGATTTCCGCTCGAATCAGTATAGCCTTCTAGTAAGACATCAATTTGCGGATAGTTACTGAGTAATCTTGAAACAGTTTGGATGGTATTAAGTGCTTCAAAAGATAAAACGGCACTACCTACACCAAAAAAAACAGTCTGCTTTTCTTTACCACGAATTAATTGCTTAAGATCAATGACCTTGTTAGTTGGTGGTACTTCTTTTTCTACAATTACAGGTGATGTAATAATTGGTTTCTGTAGTGAAACTAGTTGGTTCTGCAATTCAATTACTTGATTCTTTAAATCTTGTAACTCCTGTTGATTATTCAGGTTTGTCTTTATTGGTGCTGGTTGATTGGTATTTGAAAGTGTCGCTTTTAATGCTGCTATTTCTGTCCGCATGGCCATCAATTCTACAAGATTATTGTCGGTTACTATTGGCTGATTACCGCTATTGTTATTGGCCAATTGTTGTTGCACTAAAAGTTGTTTCATTGATTCTATTGATTGATTTAATGAGGTAACTTCTGCTTGGAGTGCGCTCAAATTTGGATCAACGGTCATTACAACTTCTGTCGGTGATTGCGGTGTACTTGCATTTTGATCAACTAGATAATTATTTTTTAATGCTTTTAATTCAGCATTCATTTCATTGTACCGTTGTCGATCTGTTCGATCATTCTTCAATTGTAATTCATACAACCAAAGTTGTTTTTTCATACTTTCCAACTCTGGATCATTTTTTTGATCGATCAACTTTTTCATGTACTCTATTTCCGTTCGAAGCTGAATCACTTCTTTTGACTCTTGTTGAACTACTGGTATTACCTCCTTTTGCTGAGCTACCTGAATCTGTCGTTCTAATTGTTGGGTCGCTTGTTCAAAAGTCTGTTTCCATTCTTCATTCATTCCAGTAGATAAAGCTGATTGATAGATTCTAAGACTGTCTAATTGAGATTGAATCTGGTTCAATCTATTATTGGTTATCGAATCCTGAGTGGTAGTTTTTTGACTTTTAACTTGGTTAATTTCTTCGGATAATTGATTGATTTTATTATAAATAGAATCAATACTTGGTTGCTCGGAAATTGTTTTAGGTTCTACTGTTTTTTCGATTACTAATTCTTCTTCAGGTGTAATTATTGTTGTTGAATCTAGAGTATTATTAACACTCAATTCAGCGGTAGCTTCGATCTCGAGATATTCTTCATAAGATAAGTCTGGATTTTCTGTTTCAGGAATATCTAAGTATTGATCTCTAATAACTTCCCAGTTTTCCTCTTGAATAAAATCAGAAAAATCATCCGTATAAAATTCATTGCCCACTTGAAACACCGTATCAATAACAATATTTTCTGATAAGTCTTCTTCAGCATTTTCAAAATCCTCTAAAACGAAAGTAGAATCAACAGGGACATTTACTAAATAAATAATTTGCGTGTCGAGTGCTGCTTCAGAGGTGGAGTATAAAGAATCGAGTAATAGTTCTTCATCGTAAAAATATTGCTGAACCATATCCCATCTATCTTCGCCCTCTGTCCACTGTTTTTCATTTCCAACTGAATAAATTTGATTGCCTACTTTATAGATAGTATCAATTCCCATTTCAGATGTGTTGTTAGTTACATCTGAAACCAAATAAGCAGAATCGATTTCGATCGTTGCGATATAAATAGCTTGGGTGTCCACCTCAATTGTATCTACTTTTACTATTGTATCTTCTTGTGGGTAGGCTTGATTTAACGTTCCGATTAAGATGGCAGGAGCAACAAAGGCGTTTCTTTTTCTACCAAAATTATAATGTAGACTAATGGTGGTAAAAGTATAAATATCATTTTTACCATTCTCATTTCCACGATATTCTCCGATCTTAGTACCAGGAGTCGCGGCGTATTGTTGGGCAGCATTATCAAAGTCTGACAAATGTTTTCCACTTACATCATCTAGGTAATCCTTATCGGTAAAATGGATTAAACTCTCTAGATTAAGATTTAATCGATTGGACAATCTAAATTTTAATCCTAGACCAGCAGTGAAATGGAATAAGTTAGCCTTGTAGTTTTTACCTTCTGTTTGTAAATTACGTAAGGGCGTTTCAAAAACTCCATCTTGTTCGATAATAATACCATTACCAGATGCTTCATCAGCATTGCGAATCGTACCATCTGTCCAATAATGATATCGATCAGATTTGGAATCATATAAATCTCCGTAAGTTTTAAAGTCAGTCCATCCACCACCAATGGTTAAGAACGGAGCAAGAAAAGCTGATTTGCCTAATATTTTTTCATTATCAAAATAGTAGCTTCCGAGAATTGACCAATCAGATAATTCTGTTTTTACATTGAGGGATCGATTGAATGTGGAATGATCTAATAGTAATTTTTCACTCCAGTCTACTTGTCGATCATTTGCGATGAATTGACCTTTGGAATAGAGTAGTCTGATACCCCAGGTTTTGGATAAACTTTTCTCCAAAGAGACTCCATAACTGATATAGTCGGTATGATCGAACAGATGAAGCAATTGATCATTAGGGGCTATCCATTTGTTGCTTAAATCTCCATAATAACTCATGATGCCACTATATGCTCCAACCCGCCATTGAAAGCGATCTTGTTGAGCATTTGCACGAATATTGCAAAAAATAATTAAGCTTATGATCAAAAATATATTTTTCATTTTTTTGTGGTTTAATACTATAAAGCACAGCTCTAAAAATAAATCCCAATAATGAATTTACTTTCGAAAGAGATTTATTTTTAGAGCTTTATTAATTATTATTTATCTAATCCAATAGATAGATTGATTTTAGCACTAAGTCCTACAAATGGTTGGATGAAAACTCTTTTTTCTATTCCATCCACTTGTCCATTATTTTCACCTTGTTCTTCTAAGAATGCAGCTCCAGCGTTGAAACGAATAAACTGAAATAATTTATAATCTAAACCTAGATAAATAGGTTTTTTAATGATTGGTCCTGTGATTTTGTTGTCTTTATCGTCTTTGAAATTGTCCGTAAAAACACCCAAGGTAACAGAAGCATTTCTGAAAAATTTTGGTGCTATTGTACTAGTAGATAAAGGAAAAGATACACCAACGTATGGAGCTGTTCCGTAGCTTAAGTTATCGAGGTTGCCACCTAAATATACTGCTCCATAACCAACGTTGATAGAGAAATAACCGTTTCGTTTTTCAGTCTCCGTATTGTCAATTGCATAAGATCGATACAGTGTATTCCATTCATTATTGAGTACGAATTGTGTTTCAGATCGCACCATTCCTTTTAACTTATTGATCATTTCGTGTCGATAATTGTGCTTAGCATTCTTCTTGTCTTGGTCATTCATGATTCTACTAGCATTCTTCATTTTAGCGTCTTCGATATTTTTTAATTGACCACGAACAATATCAGAAAAACCTACAAAAGAAAATTGATTAGTGGTTCGATAGTTCGATAATCCAGTGTTTACGATATCATTCAGATCGCCCATGATATGTTTGGTTTTTTTAGAAAATTGCAATTTCTTTTTTCCAACTTGAAAGCTTTGATCGATATAATTTTCTAGATTTTGTACTAATTGATCGTATAATTCAAGTTTAGCATCATCAGTAAGCGGATTGAAATAGTTTAAAGTAAAGTCATATTCCTTTCCTGCATTCAATTTATAATTGAATGGTATTTTGAATTGTGTTCCTGTATTTCCAACTTGTCTTCGCCAAATATTTTTGTAAAGTGGATCACGAGTTGCTTTTCCTTTTGCTGTAAAAACAGCTACTTCAACGATTTGAACCGTAGCTGGAATCATTCCAGTGATTAATAAATCTTTTTCCGCAGGAATAGGCTCGTGGCTATTAAATTGGACTAGTTCTTCATTAAAATTGACAGTTTTATATTGAGCAAATAAGTTTGAAGAAAAGAATAAAATTAAGATTGAAACGATAATTGAGTTTTTCATTTTTATTATTATTAAAGTAAATGTTTTTTTTTGATGTAAAGACTATGACGTTATTCTTGGTCACTCCTTTACGTTTGTTTTGTATGTTTTATTTAGGTTTTGAACTTAAAACTATCCGCTTTATAGATTATGATTAATGTTCCTATTTTACTATCAAGAGACATAATTGGAGCAGCAACAACTTTGTTATTATCATTATCAAAAAGAGCCATTTCATCAATATTAATTACTTGTTGATTATAATTTTTATTGAGTTGACTGCCTTCATTTTTCTTGTTGGTAGAAATTAAGATACTGCCTGATTTATCTATCAAGGTGATCTCTTCAATCTTTTCAGCTTTTACTAATTGTTTAAAGTATTGATCAACTTGTTCTTTGTTATCTCTAGTTAATTCACCTCTAACCGCCCAAACGAATGTTCGCATCATTAGTTCTAGTTGTTGTTCAGTATTGAGGTTAAAGACTTCTTGGACTTGCTCTAGAAGCATTTCTTTTTCAATGATTGAATTATTGGTTTGTTTTTTTATAGTAAATTTATTTGCAATAAATTGATAACCATTAAATCCCAAAAAGAGAATCAATAATAAGTAGAAAGACCAATTTCGACGAAAATGTCCTTTTTGTTTTTTAATCTGTTCTGACATGACTATAAAGTTTTAAGATTGATTTGATTGATGGAATATGATCATTGGTATTTTGACATCTTCTGCAATAGCTTTACTCATACTTTTTTTGAAGAAAGAATCCCACATATTCCGATTTTGGTGAATGGTGACAACCATATCTGATTTTGTTAATTCGAGATAACGATCGATCCCTTTTTCTACTTGTCCAGTAACGGTTCTAAACCTGATATTATCTTGAGGGAATAATTGTTCTAAAATGTTTGATTTACGAATTGCTTTTTCTTTATCGTTTGTGTCTTTACATACATGAAGGCAGATAAGGTTCGCTTGAAATATATCTAACCAAGGTTTTAGATAAAGAATACTAGCACAATCTTCTAATATAAAATCAGAAGCGTAAACAATTCTTTTGATATCATGAAAGACCGTATCTTCTGGTATAATTAGTAGGGGACAGTAAGACCAAGAAACTAATTTGTCAGAAGTGTCCTCGAAAAATAAACTACCCGTTTTGGTAAATTTTCCAACAATCATCAAATCGGCTTGCTGCTCTTTTGCGATCAATGAAAGTTCTTCATGTGGGAATCCAAAACGGACTACTGTATCAATTTTGACTTGACTGAATTCTTGAGTATGGTATCGTTGGATAAATGCTTTTACTAGTTGTATTTTTTTTAATCGAAAATTCTCATAAGCTTCATCTCGCTCCATTCCTTCAGGAATTTGAATGCTATTTACTTCTGTGCTTTTATAACTTAATACATAAGCAACTGTCAAATCTGTAAAATGTGCTTTAGCAATTTGTAGCGCATATTTAAATACATTAATGGAGTGTATTTTAAGATCGATACCAACAACTATATTTTTCATCTTTAGATTTTTTAGAAAAGAGGTGTAGCTTTGACATGTCATTTTGGCCTGTTATTTTCTAAAGACCTTTGAATATCCTCTCAACAGTTTAACATGTTTTGCTACACCTGTTTATTTTGAATGTTTCTAGTTTGAAGCGATAGATTGCTTACTAAGAAAATGTTCAGCAATTTTATTACGTCCTCGTGCTAACCTCATTTTTACAGCAGATTTGGATAATCCTAAATTTGTAGCTAAGTCTTCAACTGACATTTTTTTAAAATATTTATCTACTAATAAGGTCTTCGTTTCCTGATCTAGTCGATCAAGGATCAGATCTAATTTGTTCAATTGGTGCTCTTTAAAAATTACTTCTTCCATTTCACTATCATCTGTTCCTATGTTAAAGACAGCATTAAGATCTAGAGACGGTCCTTGTTTTCGAGAATTTAGGCTATCCATACAAGCATTATTGGCAATTCGAAAAAGCCAGGCAATGAAAAGTTCAGGATTACGTAAACCAGCTATCTTGTCAATTAACTTTACAAAAGTATCTGCTGTAATATCATAAGCATCGTCTCGGTTTTTAACTTTTCCTAAGCAGTAGTGATATACTTTTTTGTAGTATCTATTGTACAATTCTCCGAAATAAATGGCATCTTGGTTCTTTTGATAAATAGTTACAAGTTGGATATCTGTTAATTGATTTAAAGCAATCATGTCAGTTTGTTTTTTAATTACTTAATATTTCTAAACAATTTCTAACACAAAGATGCAGTGAAAAGGGAGGCTTTAAGAGAGCGAAAAAGCGTATTTTAAGAAATAGGTGGAAAAGCGTAGGAGGTAGGTAAATTACCTATGTATAAAAAGAAACAGGTGGAGTAATTGGGATTACTGCACCTGTTTTTACTGATTCTTAGTAATTATTTTTTGTTTTCATTCTTTGGACTGAAGTTGAATTCTATTTCATATTCACTAGTATCTCTTGGAAAGTCATCTTAATTTTTTTTCATTTAAAGAAAGACAATGAAATTAGCTTTGGTCACATTATTAAGATTTTTAAATAACCTTTATCGTATCATTCTACGATTCCATGCTTAATGGCATATTTTACCATACCAGCTGTATTTTTTACATTGAGTTTTTCTAGGAGATTTCGTCGATGGGTATCAACGGTTCTGACACTGATAAATAATTTTTCCGCAATTTCAGGATTTGAATATTCTTCACAAATTAATGTTAAGATTTCTGTTTCTCGTGGAGTTAGTGGAATACCTGATTTAGACGATTTTGGTTGTGTTCCTTGGGTAATATGTTGTACTAAAATATTAGAAACTTGTTGACTATAATAAGTATCACCAGCTTGGACTGTTCGAATAGCGTTGATCATTTCTGAACTACCCGCATCTTTGAGCAAGTAGCCAGAAGCTCCTGCATCTAAAGCATTGACAATGTAACTACTTTCAGAATGCATAGAGAGAATTAAGACTTTGATGGAAGGGTATTTTTGTTTGATCACTTTTGTAATGTCAATTCCAGAAGTATCTCCCATAGTAATATCCATAAGAATTACATTGGGTTGATCGCTTTCTAACTTAGTCAAAACTTCTTGGCCATCAGCTGCCTCTTGTGTGATTTGAATATCATCGATACCTTCCAAAATAGAAACAACACCATCTCGAAATACTTTATGGTCATCTGCGATCATTACATTTATCATAGTAGCTGGTTTATAGTAATCTTTTGAATATTCTAAGCATTTGATATAGGTACTTCAACGGTAGTTGTGACACCATTGCCGATACTGGTATCAATAGCCAAAAAACCATTCATTGCTTTTGTTCTAGTATTAATATTTCTTAAGCCAATGCCAGTATTGACCAATTCTTGAATTTTTTCTTTTTGGAATCCAACCCCATCATCTTCTACTGTAAGGGTGACTTGTTCGGGATGTTTAATAATTTGGATTGTAATATTTTTGGCCTTCGCGTATTTTAGCGCATTATTTATTAATTCTTGCGTGATGCGATATAAACCCAATTCAATATTATGATTTAATCGATTCTGGATTCCTGAATTATAAAGTTGTACGGCTATTGATTCTGAACCATTTATTTTTAAAACCAAATTCTCTAATGCGGAAATTAAGCCAAAATCACGAAGCGCACTGGGCATAAGTGCATGAGAAATTCCACGGATGTCAGTGGCTACATTTTGAACCAATTCCTCCATGTTATCTATTTTTTTTAATGTCTTTTCATCACTATGATCTATTTCTTTTTTGACCGATTCTATATTTAATTTAATTGTGGACATGAGTGGGCCGATGCCATCATGAATTTCTTTGGCTAAACGTTTTCGTTCATGTTCCTGTCCTTCCAACATGGCATTTAGCATGTTGCGTTCTATATTTTTTGCGGTAGTAATATCATTGGTGGTAATAATCATTCCGTTCAGGATACGTCGACCTTTTACATTTAGAATTTTATCTTCAAGACTAAGGTTTTCGATATTGAAAGCTTTACGACCACTATCCAGGCACTTTGTTAATTTTTTATGGAGTTTTGGAATGTTTTTAATATGATCAAGAAGCTCAGTTTCAAGAACGCTTTTTGTTTTTTTACCAATCCCCAATTGTTTTAATGCCAATTTGTTACACATTGTAATGACTCCTTCTAAATCAATTGCGATGATTCCATAAGGAGAGTTACCGATCACGGAAACTAAAAATTCGTATGTTTCTGTAAAGTTATTATTCATAATAATCCAGGTTGATATTGAGCGACTAATACTGTTGCATCACCATATACTCTATGGTAGGTGTTGAAAATGTAGTTAGCCAGAAATTGGGGAGGAGTATTGGGAGTTGGAAGAGAATCTGGCACATGTGTATTGATGCCATCGGTGCATAAAATGATATTAGTAAATTCAGATAAAGGATATTCTCGAATTTTTAGTTTTGGTAAATGAAACTCTCCTAATCGACCGTCTTGATTTGATAATATTTTTACTTCTTGATTTACATCATAATAATAACTGTGTGAATCTCCGACTCCTATGTACTTTAGATGATCCGAACTGATTAGGGCAATTGCGATTGTAGCACCGCCTTCTAAGGGGCTATCCCTTAATATTTCATCACAAGCATATACGATTTGATCGATTTGACAACGATAATTTTGTTCAATAGTTTGAATAACTAAGGAAGAAATCTCATTGGCTAATTCGCCTTGTCCGGCACCATCAATCACTGCAATCAATACTTTGTCTCCATCGAATTCCTTTATAATAAATGCATCTCCATTAATTAGGTAAGCGTCATCTTTCATGGACACAGAACCGTAATCAATGATGTCCTTACTAAAAGGTAGATATTTCTCTAAAGTAATAGTTGCTCCTTTACCAGGAATTGAATCGATTGTTAATAGGTCGAAAGCTCTTTCCGCTACTGAAAGCCCTAAACCTAGGCTACTAGGAGTCGTAGAAAAGCCTTCTTGTCGTGCTTGCTGAATATTTTCAAATCCATTTCCTTGATCAGAAATTACAATTTTTAAAACTCTATTCTTGACTTTGGTTGAAATCATTGCTGTTCCTCTCACGCCATATCGGATCACATTTTGGACCATCTCTGATACACCTAAAACGACTTGTGATGATGCTAATGTATCGAAACCAATCTGCTCTGCGTAGTGCCTAGCAGCTTGTCGAATAATGGCAACATCTGATTCAGTGTTAATAGGAAGTAGTAGATTTTTCAACTTATTTTTCTATTTTAGTAAGCGCTAAGCCTTGTCTTCTATAAGCTTCTTTAAGTGCTCTTTTTAAATTTTTAGCTACATAAATATTATCTAGAATTACACCAGCCGCAACCATTGACTGTGCTACGATGGGTTTGATTCCACAAAACATAACATCCAGACCGACCATCTGTAAAGTCTTATTTAGTTTGACTAAATGTCCTGAAATAGCAGAATCAATAACATCGACATTGCTCAAATCAATGATGATCATATCATGTTCGGTACGTGTTGTAACTTCTAGAATGCCTTCGATGATTTTTTTCATGCGGACACTATCTAAGGTTCCAAAAAAACCAGATAGGAGACAGCGGTCAGTTACTTCATTGACAACAATAGGTGCTTCACCAGCAATTCTTCTTCTACTGATGGCGACTTGTTGATGTTGGTCTTCTTCTTTTTTTTCTTTACTCATGATTTAGATTTTTGATTAAGCTTAAAAGTAAGGTCTTCTATCGAACTATTCAAAAAAATGAAGACAGGAGTAAAATGAGTTCAATTATTTTGGATCTAATTTAAGTTGATCTTTAGCTTTGAAATGATCTGGATTACATAAAAATTCAACGATTGCTTCCAATTTTTCCATGGATAGATAATGAAAGATAGGTTGATCAACTTTCAAAATGTCAATTAAAGCTGCTTTGAGCAGAAACCCCATTTCCTTATTGGAATTAGTAATATTAGTAGCTGGAAGATTAAAGCCAGGATCTTTTATTTTGGAAATAGCAAATGGGCCTGTTTTATCAATAATATCTTCATTAGGAGAAATATCGCGAATGGCTATTTTAAAACCAAAAGGGGAACTTATACAGTTATATTTAATCTCATTGACATCAATATGGTCGTCAATATTCTTATAGCTATTTTTGAGATGACTTGGGTCTAAACCGATTGTTTCTTGAATGTAGGAGACTGGATCGCCAATATTGTTGTTTTCTTGATCGTTTTCGCTAAAATTATTGATCAAGAGTATGGTTCCTTTTGGAATAAAAGAAGTAGCAAAAAAATGATTAGAGATTTGCTCATTGAGGTGAATAATATTTGGATGAATCATTTTTTATGGATTTAATCTTATCAGAATATCTAATCGTCTAACGTTATGACTTTTGGGGCATGATTCAGAGGATGAATATTCTTATTCAAAAAACCTTCTTTTAATATTTTATCCTTTGAGCGAATAACCAAGAAATCAATATCTTTTTTGTTTAAATAGGTTGCAAGCTCCTCCGTAAACAGGCCTATTTTGATGGAAGCATTTGTCTTAATAGTGGTTGGTCTCCAATTATTGATTTTTGTTTGAAATTGACCATTTAAATTTAATAAGTGTAAATATGCATCATCTAGCTCTTTATCATCATTTACTGTTGTAAAACAAATTACCTCTGCATCAAGATCATTTGCTAACCTTAAGGTTTTGAAATAGGATGATTGATTATTATCAGTGGTTAAAAATGGATATAAAATAGAAGCTGCCATAAGGTCTGTATCTTGAATGTTTAATTAATTATCAAGTTAAAGACAGTAGGGGAGGGAAAGGTCACATGTTTGGGGTGATTTAGTATAAGACTTGAATTAATTCAAAGCCTAGATTAAGTCTATTTGTAATGAAAATTATAATAACTTCTCCGTAGCTTGATCAATCACCTCATTTTCAAACTCCTTCAAATAATGCTCCGTCACCTCCAAATTCGCATGTCCCATAGATTCAGAAATAATAGAAATGTTGACACCAGCATGTTTTAAATTTGTAGCAAAAGAATATCTAGTACCAGCAAAGGATTTGAGTCTAATAATTTGGATTTCTAATTCTGAAATATTTGTATATTACAAGTGTTATTTTTATTAAAACTTGAAGAAATAATTCTAAAATTAAATAAATACTATGGAAGACAAGTTTTATGAAGTTGAATACCAATTCACATCTGAATTAAGTGAAATAGAAGGAAATAGATATATCACAACTTATAGTGGAAAACTTTTTGAAAAAGATGATTCTGATGATAGCAAAGAACTTATTGGAAAGATTTCTCTTAAATTCATATTGTTAGAATTGGCACTAAATGAGGGCTATCATTATTATGAAATTTTTGATACAGAAGGTGATATCTATGAGATTGGGCAGGAAATTTTTGATTTTGACTCGGAAGAATTAAAGGAAGATATTCGAATGTTTTATGAGGAAGAAATATTTAGCCCTGATATATGTATCATTCAAAGAATAGAAATCATCGAAAAATATAGAGGGCGAGGATTAGGAAGTAAAATAATCAAGGATATATACAATAGATTTGCTTCTTGCTGTGGATTATTTGTATTAAAAGTATTTCCGTTGCAATTTGATAGTAATTTTAAAAAAGTAAAAAATACTGATTGGGGAAGAAAATTGAGTTTAGAGCAATTAGGAGTCGATAAGGAAGGGGCGTTTTATAGATTAAAAGCTTATTATCAGAAATTAGGATTTAATCATATAGAAGGATATGAGGAATTGATGTTTATTAATCCTTATTTGATAAACGGCAAGCTGGATGCAGTAAAAATTGAATGATGGAAATATAGGTGACCTGAATTTTGATAGAACACAGTACCAAGTAAATTATTTCTCAAATCAGTCGTTTCGTAGCCTCATCAATCACTTCATTTTTAAATTCCTTCAAATAGCGCTCAGTAACATCCAAATTAGCATGTCCCATAGATTCAGAAATAATTGAGATATTCACACCAGCATGTTTCAGATTAGTAGCATAAGAATGGCGAGCCACATAACTAGTCAAGTTTTTGTTGATGCCTAGAATTTTAGCAATTTCCTTCAAGCCTTTATTATACTGTTTAAGCGTTTTCTTTTTACGGTTTTGGATCTGTGACTCTTTAAGTCCTTCTTTTAGTAAAATAGGGAAGACGTAATTTGTATTGTTCGGGTAAGATTTATAATAATCTAAAATTTCGATAACTGGATCCAATACTTCCATAACAAAAAGTCGCCCAGTTTTAGAACGAATATAAGAAATTCGATTGTCAGCTATATCCGTCCATTGAAGCTTGAGCATATCAATGAAATTCATTCCGCGTGTAAAGTAGCTAAATACGAAGTAATGTTTAAAGTTAATAAGATGAGGATGTTTGTCTGTGTCAAAATTTTGAATTATTCGAACTTCCTCTCGAGTCAGTGCCTTTTTGATTCCTGCTGATTTTAGTTTATTTATATCATAATGTTTGAAAGGGTAATTTTCTTGTTTTGCAAACTCCTTTCGAATAGCATCATTATAAACTGCTTTGATGGTTCTCATTTTAACACTGATGCCACCACCAGTACCACCTCTACTACGAAGATAGGCTTCATAGTTTTCTAGCATTGCAAGATCTAGATCTGGGAATAAAAGATTTTTATCTTTAGTAAATCCAAAAAAAGATTTTTGGGTTTCATCGTAAGTAGTGGCATTACCTATTTTTTCTGCTAATTGTAATTTTTTTATTTTCTCTTGAATAAATTCATAGACAGTGATTTTTTTATTTACTTTATTACCTAGAAATAGATCTTTAAATTTATCAAGCGTTAGTTCTTTATCATATTCATAGAATTCGTCAATGATTTTCAGAGCCCGTTTTTTATGAGCAGTTAGAATCATATTACGTTTCCGAAAATTGACATGGTTTGTTTTAAACTGTCCTTGTTTTTTATCCCACTCTTTAGGTATACCTCGAAATCCTATTTGGATGTATTTTTTTTCCTTTGTTGAGTTATACGAAGCATAACAGGAGAGCTTCCATCTGGGTATTTTCTACTGACAAAAAGTATAATTTTAATTGTAATCATTTTGTTAAGTGTTGAACATTCGATGAACATTCGATGAACAAATGTTGAAACATCAACAAGATAGGTATAAAGAAGAAAAGAAACAAATACTTGTTAATCAATTGTTTATGAAGAAATATTAAAAAAGATAGAATCAAAATAAAGCGAAAGGTCAGGTTTTGGGAGAAGGGGGTCGCAGGTTCGAATCCTGCCACCCCGACAGACCATAAAAAACTGATTTT
>CAYTVR010000176.1:0-14710 GCA_964441245.1 uncultured Saprospiraceae bacterium
GTGAATAAAAACGTCGTTGTCGCTTACGTGTCAGAGTTGTTTTTGACAAAAGTACTGGCTTGCCAATGGAAGGAGCACAAGTGACCTTAACCAACGACTGTGAAGAAGACGAACAAACATTCACAACAGATGCAACAGGTGCTTATAATTTTAAATTGAATAAGGATTGTTGTTATACGGTAAGAGGAGAAAAAGAAGGATACATCGCGGCATCAATGGGTGACCAATGTACACGAGGTGAAACAAAGTCTTTGACGCTTCAAGTGAATTTAAATTTACAGCCAACGACTTCAGGTTCCGAGATTGTTAGAACTGACAATGAACCTTCTCGAATCTATAGAGATCCACTAACTGGATTAGATATGGATCGGGAAACAAACCTACCCGCGGATGGCGTTTATGATGGCTTGACCTATAAGAATGGTGAACTACAAGATAATGGAGGTAACCCTGGTTTCCCTACAGGTCCTATTCAAACTCCAGGAGAACCAATTGCTTATTTACTCCACGTTTATTATGATTTTGATCAATCTTATATTCGAGAGGAAGCTGAGGAAGAATTAACGAAACTACAAACCATGTTAGAAAACAATCCTGAGTTCATTGTGGAGCTAGGTTCTCATACCGATTCTCGTGGATCAAACTTTTATAACAGAGGTTTGTCACAAAGAAGAGCGGATGCAGTGGTTCGTTGGTTAGTAGCAAAAGGCATTAGCCGAGACCGATTGGTTCCTGTTGGATATGGTGAAACTAAAAACGTGAATGATTGTTCTAACAACATTCCGTGTAGTGAGCAAGAACATCAATTGAATCGTCGTACAGAATTTAGAATTTTAGGAACTGCTGGCAGTTACGATGTCCGTGAGGTGTCTCAACCAAAATCTGATCCTAGAGTAGATGAATGTATTGGTTGTCCATTTTAGTGGAGAACTTTAGAATAAGATTTTAATCTTAAATAGCGTTTAGATTAATATAAAAAAGGTGAAACGGTCTGGTACTGTTTCACCTTCTTTTATTGGTCTACTAAATTTATTTGGCATTTACTACTGCGAAAGAAGGCCACGATATCGGGACGGGTGGCTAGAAGATTTATTGTTTGAGTACTATCGCTGGCTTGATGCGATGCATCAAAGAGTGTAGTAACAGAGTTCTATAGTTGTCCTACATTTATGCCTCTGGGCATAAGCTAGACGAATGAAAAAGTAACAAACACATCACTCACAATTTAATTTTTCTAATTCTTATAATTAATATAGGACTAAGAAAATTACAAAACACCAAATAAATTTGGATGACCATTAGTTATTACAAGCACCTTCTTCCCACTTAGTTACCCCATTGATTTTTGCTTTACAAGCATTGGAGTAGGTTTTGCCATCGCAACCGCAAACAGGTTTGTATTGCATAGTACAATTCGCACCAGGTTGTTTTTTACTCTCGTCAATACAACCATCACCCGTTTGACCACATTCTCCTTTCTCCCAACGCAATACGCCTTTTACTTCCGCATTACATTGGTTACCATAAGTGATGCCATCACAACCGCAAACTGGATCATATTCTTCCGTACACGGTCGAAGAGATTGTCTGCTAGGATCTATACACTTTTCAGGTTTAACATCACCAGTTGTTTGGCCACATTTTCCTTTTTCCCATCTTTGTACACCTGCAGCTTTGGCACTACATTCGTTGCCGTAAGTAATCCCATCACAACCACAAACGGGTTCCCAACTATCAGGACAATTATTTTTTGTTTTTTTCGAGGAATCGACACAGCCATCTGAACAAGGACCATCTGTCCATTTTTTTACACCACTTCTTTCAGCGACACAATCATTACTATAAGTCTCTCCATCACAACCACAAACGGGTTTATATTGCATGGTACAGTTGGCTCCCTTTTTGACTAATTTAGGATCTCGACAATCTAGATTACATTTACCAGGAACGGTGGTTAAAATTCCTGCAGCATCCGCCAAGCATTGATTGTTATAAGTTTTGTCATCACAACCACAAACAGGTTTTAAGATTTTTGGACATTTAGAAACAGTCACTTTTGCTGGATCAAAGCAACTGGTAGCCATTTGTTTAGGATTGTCCTTGGCTCTTACCTCTGCTTTTTCGTCCATACCAGTCTTTGAGGTTGGTGCAGTTGTCGGCGCACAAGTCGAATCAATGAACAAAAAGGCTAGGGCCAAAAGATAAAAGAGATTACGTAGTTTAATCATTTTATTTTTTTTAGTTGAAATGTGTTTTTAAAAAACTTCGAATAAAAGTTCTAAAGAAATTGACCTTTGAGGTGCCCCAATTTACAAATAATTGTTAAATCTTAGAGTAAGTGGAAAATAAATATGCATTTTTGTCAACTAAAAATAGTTTAGTAATTTCCTTGGAAATTGTTGCTTTAAAGCTTCAAAAGCTCAACTAACTTGATTAAACTATTACCCGAAGTAACCCTTAAAAAATAAAGTCCACTTGGAAAATCTTGATATTGGTCGAAAAGAATTTGATGTTCTCCTACCTTCAAGGTTTCCCGACAGAGGGGACCTGCTTTTTGGCCGGAGGCGGAATATAATTGGAAAGACAAATTAACAGATCTATTGACATTAAATTCTAAAGTCAAGTACTCTCGAAAAGGATTGGGACGAATCAACCAATCACTAATTTTGGTGTCTCCAGAGTCAACGCTGACGTTGCAATTAGAAGTAAAAAAGATAGCGTTCGTAAAATTACTTGTTCCTTCGGAAACACAATTCGCTTCCACTTGTACTTCATAAGCTTTACAAAAGGAGAGGTCTGATAGTAGGTAAGGAGATTCGATATTCTGGATCAAATCCCAATCGTTGGTAGTGGTTTCGCGAAAGCGTAAATTATGAGAAAAGTGATCATCTGTAGGATCTTCCCATTCAATAATAGCTGAAGTATTGTTGATTTCTGATACGACTAAATTATTGGGTAAATCACATGGGAGAGGAGCATCTGAAATAAGTTGAACGCAATAATCTTCTACTTCTCCAAAATCAAAACTATTCATACAAGCTCCTGGTAAGCCACCATCACCTGGGCCAATCCATTTCATGCTAACACGCATTCTCGCTGCACCAGCTACAATGTTTTCAGGGATGCTAATCATACCTATCAATGTTTCTTGTGTGGTTTGATTGGCATCAAAAGCCAATTCATTGACTTCATCAAATACCTCATCTCGGTTATAATCAATCCAAACTCTAAAGTATTCATTCAATAAATCAGATTCGAAACCTGGCGTTAAGGAAATTTCATAAGTCTCCGTTGCTTTTAAAGTCGTTGAAAAATCCAAATAATCACCATAGCCTCCGTCACTACCAGAAAGATTATTGATCGTATTGATTTGTACTCGCTGAATCCATTCAAAATTAGCATCTTCCGCTAAGGAAAAACAATAATCGCTTTCTAGACAAAAGCCGCATCCAATGGTTTGGAAAAAGAGACTAGGAGAATAAGCACCTATGGTATTGTTACAATTATTTCTAATCTGAATTTCATAATTAGAACAGGGCAAAAGATTAGAAAAATTTGCTGCTTCCCCCGTAACGGTTTGATTGGTCCAAGCACTTGTATTCACGACTCTAAGTCGTATTTCATAAGTATCAACCATTGGGATTTCAGGCCAAACCACAGCCAATTCAGAAGGTGTAATTCCATTGATATTCAAGTCAGGAGGAGTATTACAACAATCTATCGTTGAAAATAAAACAGGATTACAAAATCCACTTGACTGATTCTCACAACTAGAAGCCAGTTGAAATTCATAAGTGGTGCAAAGGGACAAATCATCTAATACAATAGGACTGTTCACGTCATTAATGGTATTCCAAGTCGCGCTGCCGATTACCCGCCAACGGAATTGAGTTGCCGTCGCATTATGATCTTCTTGCCAGAATAATTCGGCTTTTGAAGCTGTAATATTTCTAGCTTCTAGAAAACCAGGAAGGATACAATCACCACAATCTGCCAAAGCCATTTGAACACTATTGTGTAAATGAAGTCGTCCACCACTTTGGGTAATTTCTTCCAAACTTTCGTTAGGAACACTTCCCTCTAAAATAAATTGTTTAGCTAATAAAGCTGCTTGTGAAGGATTATTTTTAGCAATTTGAGATAAGCTCGAACAGAGGGTACTATACAACAAAGCTACTGCACCAGCTACGTGAGGTACTGCAGCGGAAGTTCCTTCAAAAGGTCCATACTCATTTTCTAAAGTAGTATAAGTCTCACTTCCATAAGCCCCGATATCAATATGTTCGACTCCATAACCCGCTTGCGTTTTTTTTTCATCATTTCTTTTTAGATTGGTCACCGTCAATAAAAAATCACTTGGACAAGTTGTTGGCATATCACCCATTTCATCTACATTGATGTCCTCATTGGTCGTAGCTGCACAATTTAAAATTCCTTCCATGCCCAATAAGTCATAGACTTCACACCAGAGTGGCGCTTCGCTTGCTTGGCCTAAATCAGCTCCCCATGAACTATTGGTAGCAACCACAAAAGCACCTTTGCTACCATTACTTTCATTGTATTGACGACGGAGCATCAAAGGATAAGTATAAGCTTCTAAAACTTCAGCCTCATTGGTATTCCCATTGTTTTTAACGATCATTAATTGACAATTCCAATTGACACCAGTTACCCCAATTTCATTATTGCCTTTGGCACCAATAATCCCCGCAACTGGAACGCCATGATCACCACCTCCCTGTATGTAATCATTATCTAATTGAATGTTCCAACCTCGATAATCATCCACATAACCATTTTCATCATCATCCACACCGTTGTTTGGAACTTCATGATAATTGACCCAAAGATTATTACCAAAATCAGGATGTTCCAAAAGTATTCCATCATCCAAGACGGCTACTACAATGGAATCTCCCAAAGGACTTAAGCCACCAGTTGTTATATCCCAAGCCAGATCTGCATCGAGATCTGCATTCTCTATTCCACCATTTTCACCGACATTAATATATTGCCATTGATCCGAATAGAGTGGGTCATTGGGCTGATTTCGATTTTGAATCAGATGATTGAATTGTGCAGTATTGATGCTTGGGTTTCCCTTGATATGAGCTAGAAGATTTCGTTCATGAATCAGTTGATGATTAAAGGAAAGCAACCAGATTTGTAGTGGAGAAGAGACAAGATATTTTATTTTTAAATGTGTGGCATTGCCATGAAAGATGCGATACTGAGCAAGGAGTTGATCAATAGCCGTTTTACTATTGGCTTGCACCAAAATTTCCCCTTGGACATGGTCCAGTTGCTGCGCGTTATTGGGTAAACTGCAGAGAAGAAAAAATAAGGTAGAGTAAAAAGTAATTGTTTTCAAGCTTGTGATCCGTTTCTCTTTTAAAGCATGTTTAATTTTTTTAAAAATACTAAAATAAGCGTCAAAAACGATTGATATTCAGGCATTTTACCTCTTTGAGGGTTAAAATTTTATTAAAGAGCCCTTGAAAAGTACCTAATCAACAAAAAAACTCATCTTATTAAGGAAGGAAAAATCGAAAACCATCCTTGATCTCTCTATAGGATTGTGAAAAGGTGGATGCATTTTTGATTTATTTAATGTAAATTTGTAAAATATTTAATAATAAGTGTTTAAGTAGTTCATAATCAGTTGTTTATTGGGTGAAAATGTTAAAAGGGAACATTTTATAAACATGGATTCTAGAGCGTTTTTCTTTAAAGAAAAGATAAAAGGCACGATATTATTAAAATTTGTATTTTGTATGATGAAAAACCATCGATCATTTTTTGAATATACTATTATGAAACACATTCTTACCACAGCTATTATGGCAATGGCCGTGCTGATTAGTTTACCTCTTCATGCACAGTCTGAAATCAAAAGGGCAAATAAGCAATATGAACTTTCTGCTTATAATCTAGCCATCAAATCTTATCGAAAAGTTTTGGAAAAAGAGAGTGATAATATCGAAGCTTTATCCAAAATTGCGGATTGCTATCGTCATCTCAATCAATTGCAAGATGCAGCAGCTGCTTATCGTCGAGCCATTGAAAAAGTAGGAGTGGATCCGATATATCTATTTCAATACGCAAATGTTCTCAAGGCAAGTAAGGATTATGAAAAAGCCAAAGAATGGTTTTTGATTTATGGAGAAGGTCATCCTATTTATGGAAACCATTTTGCAGAAAGCTGTGATTTTGCCATGTCAATGGAAGGCGTACCACCTTTGTACAAAGTCAACAATGAATTTGCAAATTCGGAATCATCAGATTTTGGTCCAGCATTTTATGGAGATCAAATCGTTTATTCTTCGTCCAGAAGAGATATTACTAGAGCAACTGGAGCGGTAGAAAATGCTTGGGAAGGAGGCGCAAAAAATCAATTGTTCATCAGTTCTCTGGACCAAAAAGGCTTTTTAACTAAACCTAGTTTTCTACGATCAGATTTACAAAACAATTATAATGAAGGGCCTATTTCATTTTCCGCTGATGGCGGAATGGTGGCTTTTACTAAAAATAATTTTGTCAATGGTACTCGACAAATTCCATCTAGTGGACTAGAATTGAGTATTTACATTGGTGAGGTTGGAGCTGGTGGAAATTTTGAAAACGTAAAAGCTTTTCCTTTTAACGGAAGTGGTTACTCATCAGGTTATCCAAATCTTTCCGCAGATGGTCGGACGATGTATTTTGCTTCTAACCGTCCAGATGGTTTTGGAGGATTTGATATTTATGTTTCTTATAAAACTGGAAGTACCTGGTCTACACCAGAAAATTTAGGACCTGTTGTCAATTCACAAGGAGATGAAATTACTCCGGCAATGGTAGATGATGCCTTGTATTTTTCTTCCAACTGGCATCATGGTTTGGGAGGATTTGATATCTTTCGAGCAGAGGCGAGTGAAGGTGTTTGGAAGCGTGTTTTCCATTTGGGAAATGAGGTGAATTCTGCACGTGATGATTATGGTTTTAATTACAATAATGAAAAAAATGTAGGTTACTTTGTCTCTAATCGACTAGGAGGTAAAGGAGCTGAAGACATTTACAGCGTACAGAAAACAACTCAAAATATTGTCTTGTCTGTCATTGATGCAAAAGGTAAACAACCATTGAAAGGAGCGATCATTGATTTTTCGGCTTGTGGTGAACCGGCCTTCAAAACAGATGCGAGAGGACAGTATAGTTTTCAAGCTTTAGAAGGTTTAAATTGTGATGTGGTCGTCAGTAAAGATGGCTATAAAAGTTTTGCTTTTAATCTAAATTCTAGTTCTGCACGAGCCAATCAAACCTTTGATATTATATTGACCAGCAATGCGGATGACTATACGGGTAAAATTGTCAATGCGGCCAATAATGCTTCTGTAGAAGGTGTTCGGATCAAAGCGATTGATCAAACTTCAGGTTTAGTCATTGAGACCACATCAGATGCAGTGGGTGATTATCACTTGCCTTTAGATCCTAAAATTGAATACATCATTCGATATTCTAAAGCAGGATATTTGGATACACACAATCGGGTATTTACAGGTAATGGAGTAGATAGAAGTGTGCTTGGAGTGATTTCATTTGTCCCATCAGGAACTAGTTTAGAAAACGGAACAGTGGTCAGTACTGCTAAGCCGCCGGGTGAAAAAGAAACTAAAGTAATTACTACACCAAGTAAAAGTAGTAAACCTCCAGTTCCTCCTGCATTTGAGGAAGGTTCGGCTTCAACTAATGGAAGTGGAGAAGTTGCTTTTGAAATGCAAAAAGGATATTCGGTACAAATTGCTGCTGTTGCTGAAGGACAAAAAGTAAAAGTAGGAAAATATTTGAAAATGGATAGACTGGGTAACATTTACAGTCGAGCAGATAAAGGATTTAAAAAAGTGAGAATCGGTATTTTTTCAACGAGAGCTGAAGCAGTAACTGCACAAAAAGAAGCTAGAGAAAGTGGATATAAAAGTGCCTTTATTGTAAAAGAAAGAGTTGAAAGCTTAACGGATCTTGAAGTTTATAGCGATGTACCTGTTATTGGTGCTGAGCCAACAACAGCGCCAACACCTGTACCTGCACCAGTGGTCGAGCAACCAGTACCAAGTCCAGTTGTAGATAATGTACCTGCTATTTCAGGTGAATATAAAGTACGTTTGGCCTCTTACAAAAATCCGCAATATTTTAAGCGAAGCAAAGTAGCGAATATTGGTACTTTGGAAGAGCGTAAAAAAGGAGCCTATACTATTTTCTTAGTGGCTGGATTTGGTACTTTAGATGCTGCGATAAAAGCTAAAAAAGAAGCTGTTCGTTCTGGATTCAAAGGAGCACATATCGTTATCGAAGAGAATGGAAAATTGAGAAAGGTGATGTAGTTTTTGGTCTCAATCAAAGAATGACCATGTGCTGGATAAGGATTGAAATTTCTTTATCCAGCATTTTTTTTAAAACCGTATAAAGTAAACAAAAGTAATACTCATACCCAATGATTTTGTTGAAGGAACTAACCTTTTCGCCTTAAGGTGAAAAGGTTAGTGTGTTTTTTATTTATCATATCCATACGGACTAAAAGGAAAATAAAATAAACCCTTTTACACTTTGTGTTCCTTTTGTGGTTCAAAAAAAATCATCGGATAGAGTATAAAATTAATTAAATGAAATACCCTTTTTACATTTTAAGGGAACCAACAACCAATCGCTATCGAAACTAATTGAAAATCTCGTCGAAGGGAAATTGAAAGTCGAGCTAAGGTTTTAAACTTATTTTCATTACAGACTTTGTGGAATCCTTTATCTTAAATCTTTCATCAAGTCGATGTCCGATGATCCAACATATTTTTTGATCACTTTCTAAAATCCAAAGTTGTTCTTTCTCCAGAATGGATAATTTTTGATTGGTCAAAAAATCCTGCACCTTTTGATGGCAACCTTTCATACCTAGTGGTTGAAAAATATCTCCTGCCTTCCAACGCCGGACTTGAAGTGGAAAAACCAATTGATCTAAATCCAAATAAGCTTGTTTTTTGTCATTTGAAAAATGACCAGGTTTGTCCTCTTTTTCTTCGATACTAAGTTGTTGATTACCCATCCATATTTCTGTTTGACCTTTTTCAATTGTAAAAGGTTTGACATTAGATGCTGCTGCAATCGGTTGAATCATTAACTGATCCCGATCAATCAATAGTCGATAGTCAGCAGAATAGAATTGTCTTCCAGAATTGGTAGATTGTTCTTTTTGCAACTGTAGAACCTGGTCTCCATTGAAACCGAAAGGGTGAAGCAACTCATATAAAATAGTATTGTTCGCAGGATATTGAGAGAGTTTTTTTAAGTCAATTCGATGTTGATCCTGATGCGATTGCATGAGATCTTTTTTTATTTTTTCAATGGCCCAATCTAGTAAAGAGGCGGTATCCTTTAGATGTTGTACGCTCTGTTGTATGGTCGTATCAAGGGAGGGATTGATTTTTTCCAACTCCGGAACAATATGGTGTCGAATTCGGTTGCGCGTATATTTATCGGATGCATTTGAGGCATCTTCTCTGAAGGAAATTTTTTCAGTTTTTGCGAAAGCAAGAATATCTTTTTTATTGGTGAAAAGTAAGGGACGGATGACCTTTCCATTTTTTATAGGAATACCACTAAGACCGCGGATGCCACTTCCTTTGGCAAAATTATAAAGGATCGTTTCGATAGAATCATTGATATGATGAGCAGTCGCAATAAATGAATATCCTTCAGTCAATCGAATTTTTTCTAACCATTCGTAACGCAAATCCCGAGCGACAACTTGAATGGATTGCTTACGTTGAGCAGCGATAATATCAGTATCAAAAGCAATGGAAAAGAAAGGGACTTCCATGCTTTGAGCTAGTTGTTGGACAAAAGATTCGTCTTGATCGGCAGCTTCACCTCTTAATTGAAAATTACAATGGGCAAGTCCAAAATTAAAATCACTCTTATACAACAAATGAGCTAAAACTACTGAATCTATTCCTCCACTGATGGCCAATAAGATAGGATCAGAGCTTTTGCAGGCAATTTGATCGCGGAGAAATAATTTAAAATCATCTATCATTAGTTTGATTATCAGTGGATTATGTTTTTTTTGTGAAAATGATGCTTACATTTGGTTACCAAAAGTACTTTTGGGAGTCTTCTAATCAAGGGACTGTTCATTATCTAGTCTCTAACTATTTTTTAGCCAACTCTACACGAAAGACACTGCCAATATAATGACTTTTATAAAAATAGAGAAAACGGAGGAATCTGTTCTTGATGATCAAGAGATTGTTAGGAGGATTGTTCATGAGGGGGATAAAGAATTGATGGATGAATTATATAATCGATATGCCACCAAAATTTATCATAAGTGCATTAGTCTGACAAAGGATATGAATATTTCGAAGGATTTGACCCATGATATTTTGGTCAAAGTCTTTTTAAACTTATCGAAGTATAAAGGAACGGCTAGTTTTTCATTGTGGATACACTCTATTACTTACAACTACTGCATGGACTTTTTTCGAAAGAAGAAAAAATTACCGGTTACCAGCGTGGAGGAAGAAGAATTTAGAAATATCTCTGATGATAAAGAAGAATTGGAGCTTAAAAAATTAAAGGAATTTAAATTGGAGCAGTTAGAAAGGTTAGTGGAGTATTTAAGACCAGATGATAAGGTGATGTTGTTGATGAGATATCAAGATGGCTTATCCATAAAAAATATTAGCGCTACCCTCAATTTGAAAGAAGGGGCTGTAAAAATGAGACTTAAAAGGAGTAGAGAGCGATTAGCTAAACTAGTTAAAAAAACTAAAAATGATGAGTAGCTCAAATATAGAAGAAAATGGAGAGGTTCGGGAAATTCTTGAAGATACATTCGAGCAATTAAAACCGACCGTGGAAGTTCCGAGTGATATTAAAAAAGAAGTTTTTAGTACACTAGAAACCTTACAGTTTGTAGCGGATTTATCAGATTTGTTTACGGTGAAATTTGTACAAACTGAGTTAGATTTTTTGGAAGGATTAACCGATGATAAAGTATCCAAAACGATCAATGATATTAAGGAAGGAGGAAGTGCAGCGACTGATATTAATGGAAATAGTCGATAAGACAATGGAAAGGATTCAATGTTTTTTATTCTATTTTCTTTAAAAAGATTGTTACCAAAAATGCGATAAAGTAGTCTCTATTTCAATAAAGGACTTTTGTTTTTAACCAACTACACCAACAACGTACATGAACGATGACTTAACTAACTGGACCACAGTGTTCTATGAGTCCTTAAATAATTTTTTCGGGAAAAGTCTCGAAGCAATACCAAAGATTATTGGCGTTTTATTGATCCTTTTTCTAGGTTGGCTTTTCGCCAAAATAATCTCCTGGATCATCAGTCGGGTATTGAAAACAATGAAATTTGATGTGTTTGCTAGCCGTGTCAACCTAAATGAATATTTAGAAAAGGCCAATGTGCAACTCACTCCAAGCCAACTGATTAGCAAGCTTGTTTATTGGATCTTGTTATTGCTGGTATTTATTTCTGCTTCAGATGCCTTAGGTTGGGATCGAGTATCCATTGAAATATCTAGATTATTGGGCTTTTTGCCAAATCTATTTTTTGCCTTGATGTTTTTTGTAATTGGAACCTACATTGCAGGTTTTATTAGAGATATCATCAAGGGAGCGACTTCTTCCATTGGGATAAGTACGGGGAAAATAATCAGCAATATTGTTTTTTATTTCCTTTTTGTAGTGGTGAGCATTACCTCATTGGAACAGGCAGGATTAGATACGTCTCTAATCACTTCTAATTTGTTGTTGATTATAGGAACGGTACTATTTGCTTTCGCGATATCTTATGGTATCGCTTCTAAAGATGTTTTGTCTAATATTTTAGCTGGTTTTTTTAGTAGACGAACTTTTCAAGAAGGGCAAATTATAGAAGTCAATGGAGTGCGAGGACAAATAGTAGAAATCAGCAATATCTCCGTGATCATTAGATCTTCGGACAAGGAAAAAATTATCATACCTACTCATGAATTAATCGTGAATAAGGTCAAAATTATAGAAGGATAAATTATTAGTTGAATTTTAATTCGCAATAAGTTGGTAAATGATATTTCTTACGAAATAGAAGTTTATCACTTAATTTTCAGGTCTAAAAATTGGCCGTCCCATGACATAACGATTTTATGTATAGTTGGTTTTTTAGTGTCTTGGCAGCTTCTGCAGTTCTATTTTAATAGAAATTGCTAGAGAGCTGCCTTTTTTATTTCACACAACCTAATGGCATTTTAAACCAATTAAAAACAACTGAGTGTAAAAAATACACTATCTCTCCTCTTTCTTTTTTCTCTTCCATAATAATATTTATCTTTGCCTCGATTTTAACGAAGCATTAATCACTGAGGCCAAGTGTTTAGTCACAAATATTTGAGCCTCTCAACAAAAAAAACGATGATCAAAGGATGTATATTTGACTTGGATGGTGTGATCGTAGACACGGCCGTTTATCATTTTAAAGCATGGAAAAGATTGGCCAATAGCCTTGGATTTGATTTTACCGAGAAAGAAAATGAACAACTTAAAGGAGTCAATCGGGTGGATTCGCTTAACATGATCCTCAATTGGGGAGGAGTGACTAAAGATGAAGCTACAAAATTAGCATTGGCGACTCAAAAAAATAATTGGTATATCGAATTTATAGACAAGATGACTACCGATGAAATATTACCAGGAGTAGTTCCTTTATTAAAAAGTTTAAAAGAAAAAGGGATTCACATTGCCTTGGGTTCGGCGAGTAAAAATGCTGTTAGAGTTCTTAAAGGGACTGGAATCATTGATTATTTTGAAGTCATTATGGATGGCACCAATGTGACTAAAGGCAAACCAGATCCTGAAGTTTTTCTAAAAGGTGCATCCAACTTAGGACTAGATCCCAAAGAATGTATTGTTTTTGAAGATGCTGCTAGAGGAGTAGAAGCTGCCCTAAATGGTGGATTTTATGCGGTGGGCATTGGAGAAGAATCCGCTCTTGGAGCCGCACATTTTGTTATCCCAGGTTTTGCCAACATAGGTTTTGATGAAATAGTCGAAAGACTGAATTTACCTTCCGATTAAAATAATTATATGTAAGAATAGTTGAGGTTATAAATGATTGAATGTCGGAATAATTGAATGTTGAATGGCCCTATATCGCGAATCTTACCTTATAAGGTCATTCAAAATTCAAGCATTTAAAATTCAATTATTCAAAACTCAAGCATTCAAAATTCAAAAAAGTATGAAACAATATTTAAAACAGGACGAGTGGTGCATCATTGAAAATGGTTTTAACCCTCACTACAATCAAATCTCTGAAAGTATTTTTAGCATTGGAAATGGTCGAATGGGACAACGAGCTAATTTTGAAGAACATTTTAGCGGAGAAACCTTACAAGGAAGCTATGTGGCAGGCGTTTATTATCCAGATAAAACAAGAGTAGGCTGGTGGAAAAATGGGTATCCAGAATATTTTGCAAAAGTACTGAATGCACCCAATTGGATTGGAATCAATATAGAATTAGAAGGAGAGGTTTTAGACTTAGCCAAATGTCAGGTCGATGATTTTGTACGAACCTTGAACATGAAAGAGGGATATTTGGAACGATCCTTTACTGCAAAATTGGTTAGTGGAAGAATCGTAAAAGTTGCAGCTCGACGCTTTTGTAGTATTGTAGACGATGAAGTTGGCGCAATAAGATATGCAATTACTCCTGTTAATTTTAGTGGACAAATGACCATTACTCCATATCTCGATGCGGATATTGAAAACGCAGATTCTAATTATGATGAAAAATTCTGGACGGAAGTAGAAAAACGTTTTGACCTAAGTCAAGGAATGATTGTAGCAGAAACAAAAAAGACGGCTTTTCAGGTTTGTACCGGAATGGACTTTGTGATTTTCAAAGGTGAAGAGGCTGCAGTGATTCAACCGGATTGGATTCAAAAGGAAAAATATTTGGCTTGCCAAATAAATATCGATTGTAAGGATTTAGAAGAAATTGTGATTTATAAATACGCGGCCGTATTGTCCTCACAAAATCATGAAAAATCAAAACTAGTCGAGCATTGTCAAGAACGATTGACCGCAGCCATGACCAAAGGTTTTGAAACCATGCAAGAGGAACAAGCTGCTGCTTGGGCGGCCAAATGGGAAGAAAGTGATATCATTATTGAAGGAGACGTGAGCGCACAACAAGGGATCCGATTTAATATTTTTCAATTGAATCAAACTTACACTGGCGAAGATGCTCGTTTGAATATTGGCCCTAAAGGTTTTACAGGAGAAAAATATGGAGGAAGTACTTATTGGGATACCGAAGCTTATTGCTTGCCTTTTTATTTAGCGACAGCTGATTCGAAAGTAGCTAGAAATTTATTAGTCTACCGATATAAACATTTAGAAAGAGCCATTGAAAATGCGGAGAAATTAGGTTTTAAAGACGGTGCAGCGCTCTATCCAATGGTCACCATGAACGGCGAAGAATGCCATAACGAATGGGAAATTACCTTTGAAGAAATTCATAGAAATGGTGCCATTGCTTTTGCAATTTATGATTATATTCGCTACACCGGAGATAAAGATTACTTGATTGAATATGGCTTGGAAGTGTTGATCGCCATTTCAAGATTCTGGGCGCAAAGAGTTCATTGGTCAAGCCAAAAAGAGTTGTATGGTATGCA
>CAYTVR010000177.1:0-14700 GCA_964441245.1 uncultured Saprospiraceae bacterium
TGTTTTACGAGCTCCTTGCATAACAAGTATTCGAACCACGGCTTGTAATTTCATACAATTATAAAAAACTTTTCCTCTATGAGATTGGGTTGGTTTTTCAATAAAAAACAAAGAGTCAATCAATCGATTCTGAAGCCTATACTTAAGTTTTTTATAATTAATATTATCAGGATCTGAATTGTAAAGTTCGTTTGCTGCATCTTCTTCGGTAACTAGCTTTCCATCATGAATTCCTTCGTATAATTGATAGAGTTTACTTTGGTATGTGCCAGGGCCTCCAATCACTTCAATTTTCTTGAGTTTTTGTTTATTAACAATACTGATGAGCTCTTTCAGATAATCCATAAATTTTTAGGATAAAAATTTTAAGATGAATAAGTTCGCAGAAAATACCAAATAAGACCTTGTTTGTTAGATCATATTCGATTGGTAAATAGCGGCTTATATAAGAATGAAATACTGATGAGAGAGATTTTGCTTATTCTAATATATAAGATAAAATTGATTTATCCAAATCATTTTTTTTGTACAAAAAAAAGTAATCCTTAATCGAATAAGAAAATCCAAAATCCAGCCTTTTAAGATCGATTATTGCTAAAAAATAAAAAGCCCCCAATAAGATTGAAGGCTTTTCATTGAAAGATATTTTTATTTCTATTAGTTTTGGACAGCGACTAATAAAGCCATGATTTTAGCATGTAATTCTTTTGGTTTAAATGGCTTAGATAAATATTCATTTATTCCAACCTCTAGGCATTTATCTGCTTCCTGTTTAGATGCATTTGCTGTTAAAGCAATAATAGGTACATTACTAAATTCGCGTATTTTCATGGAGGCTTCCATCCCATTCATAACAGGCATTTGGATATCCATTAAAATGAGATCGTAACCATAATCGCGGTATTTTTCTACTCCTATCAATCCATTTTCTGCAATGTCCACCGTTACAAAATCAGACCAAGTTGTGAGTACTTTTTTGGTTGCAATTTGATTTAGGAAATGATCTTCTACTAATAAAATTTTCAAAGGAGATTCGGGTTGATTGCCAGTAGCTACAAATTTTTGCTTTGCAATTTGAACAGGTATGGAAAGTTCGAATAAACTCCCGCTGTCTTCATCACTCGAAATCGAAATATTCCCATCTAGTGTATGTATTAATTTGTTGACAATCGCGATTCCAGTAAGCGATTTTGTTTGCTCATTATCTTCATTAACTTCTAGGTATTTTTCAGCATCATTTAATTCATTGATGGCTTCTGTATCTAAATGTGTATTACTATTGCGTAGAGAAATGGATAGGATCATATTATCACTATCAACATTTTTACAACTAGATGATAAACTTAATGTGCTATCTTTTGAAGATTCTTTAATCGAATAATCAATTAGATTGTACAAAATTTGAGTGATCTTATTAGGATCTCCCAATATCTTTGGAGGAATATTTTTATTTATGTGAAATGCTAATCCAACATTAGAATTATCTGTTTTTATTTGGACTACCTTACTGATATTTTGTAGAAAGTCCTTAATATTAATTTCTTCCAAGTCAACCATTAATTTTTCAGAAGCTAATACGGAAAAATTCAATAGGTTATTGATCATCATCGACAAATCATCAACAGATGTTTTTAAACCATCTATAAATTCTGATTGTTGAAGAGAAGGAGAAGTTTGCTCTAATAGATATAGCAAATTGATGACCGAGGAAAGTGGGGTACGTATGTGAAAACTAATATCAGCAAGCGCTTCTTCCTTAACTTTCGAAGTATTACTTGAAATATTTTTTTCAATAATTAACTGCTCATTTAATTTTCGTTCAGTAATATCTTGAAGGGCACCAACCAAATAAATTTTGTCCCGGATATCATCATAAAATACCTTTGCTTGAATCGTTATGTACTTAATCTTTCGGCCATCGACCACAATGCGATGTTCCATTGTGTGAAGCTTACCATCCTTAGCAGCTTTTTCGAAAAAATCTTCTACTTGTTTTTTATCTTCTAGATGGGTATAATTGAAATAATCGGACAGAGTAGGAGAAATACTATTTGGAGGAAAACCAAAAATCCGAAAGAGCTCATTTGTCCATTTCATTTCGTTGGTCACAATATCCATTTCCCAATTTCCAAATCGAGCCATTTCTTGTGCTTCGACAAAACGTCTTTCGCTAATAGCTAAATTGCGAGCCGTATCTTCTAACTTGAGTTGAGTTTTAAATCGCTGTAGAGAATACCGAATTGATCGACCTAATAATTTTCCATCAAATTGCCCTTTTACTAAAAAATCTTGTGCACCGGCTTTGACTGATTGATTACCAATAATCTCATTGTTAATACTCGTTAAAACAATTACTGGTGTGTTTGGATATTTTTCTAGAAAAGAAGTTAAAGTTTTAAAACCACTACTATCTGGTAGAGAAAGATCTAAAAGAACCAATTCTATTTCTTTGTTCTTGAGAATCTCCATTCCATCAAAAAAAGTCTCTGCATGGTTAAAATCATGTTTTACAGAAGACTCTTTTAAATACATTTCGATAAGGTGGGCATCACCTTTACTATCTTCAATAAGCAGAATTGGTAGTTTTTTATTTGAATTCATCATATTTTCAACGCCACAAGTTGTTTGTCTTGAGTATTTTATTCAAAAAAATAAATCTTTTGTTTTCCAATTTTTTTGTCTTACATCAGACTTAGGAAACCATTGTAGGCAATATAGCCGTGGTAAGCCAAAAGTCTTCAATTTTTTGAATAATATCAAAAAATTTATCAAAATCGACAGGCTTATTGATATAACAATTCACGTGTAAATTATAGCTTTTAAGAATATCTTGTTCTGCATTTGAAGTAGTCAATACGACAACTGGGATACTCTTTAGTCCCGTATCAGATTTGATCTCCTCCAGTACCTCTCTTCCATCTCTTTTGGGAAGATTTAGATCAAGTAGAATCAAATCTGGTTTTGCTTGATCTTGAAAAGGTTCTTTTTTTCGTAAATACTGAATGGCTTCAACACCATCCATAACTACATTTAAATTAATAGACATTGAACCTTCCTTGAAGGCTTCCTGGGTCAATCTCACATCTCCTGGATTATCCTCAATCAGTAGAATGTTTATGGGTCTTTTCTTTTTCATACTATTTTTTTAATGATTTTAATATAAAATTTTACGCGACCTCATTCAAAAGGTTGCGCCTAAAAGCTTAGCAAATCATTATTACGTCTATTATATTCTTGGTGCAATTTGATAAATAGGACAAAGACCGATTATTCTACTCTTCGAAATTATAAAATAATTCATTCAAATTATAAAATAAATACATATATCGATTTTTGTCAATCATCTTAGCATATTGTTTACTCAAATAAGTAAAACAATCAATTTTATTTTAGATAGGAAGACTAGAATTCAGTAATTTTGTAGTCGATCCAAATTCATCACAATTTTAATATGAGAATTCTATATGCTTAAGCTGCCTGAATTACAAACAACTTTTCAGAAGTATCTAAAAGACAATATCTTCACTCAAACACCACAGGAATTATACCAACCAGTCAATTATATTCTAAAACTAGGAGGAAAACGTTTACGTCCAATCATTTTACTGATGAGTTACAACCTGTTTGAGGAAACAGTCGTGAAGGCCTTACCTGCTGCATTCGCCATTGAGATTTTCCATAATTTTAGTCTTTTGCATGATGATATTATGGATGAAGCTCCCTTGAGAAGAGGTCAACCAACTGTTCATATCAAATATGATGTGAATACTGGAATACTCTCTGGTGATGTTATGTTAATTTATGCTTATCAATATATTTTGGAATTGGAAGATCAGTCTCATATTCCTGATTTGATGCGTATTTTTAATAAAGTAGCAATTGAAGTTTGTGAAGGGCAACAATATGATATGAATTTTGAAACCACTCAAGAGGTGAAAATTGCTGATTATCTTAAAATGATTGAATTAAAAACCTCAGTTCTTATTGCTGGAGCCATGAAAATGGGAGCAGTTATCGCCAATGCACCAGAGAAGGATGCACAACATTTGTATGAATTTGGAAAAAATATCGGAATCGCTTTCCAGTTACAAGATGACATACTAGATACTTTTGGAGATCCTGAAAAATTTGGAAAAAAGGTAGGAGGTGATATCGCACAAAACAAAAAGACTTATCTGTTACTTAGAGCAATGGAGCTTGCAAAAGGATCGCGAAAACAAGCCTTAAGTGATTTGATCACAGCAGATTATGTAGAAGAATCAACTAAGATTAAAACAGTAACCCAAATTTATACTGATTTAGGTATCCGAGAAGATGCAGAAAAGTTAAAGGAGAAATACCTCGAAAAGGCCTTTAGACATCTTAATGAAGTGGAAGTTCCCTCTAAAAATAAGAAAGAGTTGAATAAACTTGCAAATGAATTAATGGGAAGGGAAGTTTAGGAACTAGACAGAAAAAAGGAGCAACCACTAAAGTGGTTACCCCTCACACTATGAAACACTATTTCTTTATTAAATCGTGATTACATCACGTTAATGTTAGGTTATTTGAAATATAAAAGTAAAAACTTATTTTTTATTATACAAATATTCTTGCGATATTAGTAATAATAATGAAAACAAAAGAATATACATTTTGTTTAATATAACGATTGACTTTTCAAGAAAGTTGCTTAAATAAAGAAGAAAAGTTAAGCTGGGCTTAACTTTCTTTGGATAAGATCAGTTTTCCATTCCACCAATTTTTCTCAATAATTGCCTTGTTTTTTTCGTAAAAGGCCAAAGCCGGTTGATTCCAATCCAAAACCTGCCACTTAACCAATCGTGCACCTTTTGCATGACCTTCTTGCAGAAAAGCATCAAACAGATATTGCCCAATACCTAGATTTCTATATTGTTGATTGACAACAAAGTCTTCTAAATAGAGCATTTTTCCTTTCCAAGTAGAGTAGGTCATATAATATATAATCATGCCTACTATTTTTCCATCGAATTGAGCCACTTGCGATTCAAAGACTCCGTTCTTGAAGTCACTCTTATAATCTTCTAATGTTGCTGTAACAGCATCAGGTTCGTTTTCATAAACGGCCAATTCTTTTACTAAAGAATAAATATCTTTTAAATCGCTTATCTGTGCTTTTCGGATAATAGGTTTCATAGAAAAAATGAGTTTTTAAATTTTATAACAATTTTATTTTCTATTAAGAAGAGGTAATATTAGTTTTTTTATAAAAAAAATACTCTTTTTTATTCATCAAAATGAATAAAATGAACCCTTCTACAGGGGATTTTTCCTTGTTTTCTCAGGTTTAAAAATAATTAACTTAAAAACGTAAAATATTTTTTAGTTCCCTTTTGAATTAAAGGAAATAAATTGTACCTTTGCATTCGCTTTTTCAGGTGGTTGTTTTTTGAACGAAAATGCTTCTCAAAATATCCTAAAGAAAGATCGATGATTGAGTATGAAATTTTAAGTACTCGTTATTTAGATAAAAATTTAAACATAAATAAATAATTTATATGCCTACTATTAATCAGCTTGTACGAAAAGGCAGAAAAAAGATTGTAATGCCGAGTAAATCTCGTGCTTTGGATTCTTGTCCACAAAAAAGAGGAGTTTGTACTCGTGTATATACGACTACGCCAAAGAAACCAAACTCTGCATTACGTAAAGTTGCTAAGGTAAGATTAACGAACAGTCAAGAGGTCATTGCTTATATCCCTGGAGAAGGGCATAACCTTCAAGAACACTCCATCGTGCTGATTCGTGGAGGTAGAGTAAAAGATCTTCCTGGTGTACGTTACACTATTGTACGTGGTGCCTTAGATACAGCAGGTGTAACTGATCGACTTCAAAGTCGTTCAAAATATGGGACGAAACGTCCAAAGAAATAATTTAGAATATTACAAAAGTAATCACTTTATAGCTCATGCGTAAAAGAAAGCCAAAACAAAGAATCATCACACCGGATCCTAGATATGGAGATCCAATGGTGACACAATTCGTTAATAACTTGATGTTGTCTGGAAAGAAAGGCGTTGCTTATTCTGTTTTTTATAAAGCAATGGATATCATCAAAGAAAAAACAAACGAAGATGAGCATGCAATCTGGAAAAAAGCATTAAATAATGCAATGCCACAAGTAGAAGTAAGAAGTCGACGTATTGGTGGTGCTACTTTCCAGATTCCAACAGAAACTCGTGCAAAGCGAAAAATTTCTATCGGAATGAAGTGGTTGATCAAATTCTCTCGTGCTCGTAGTGGGAAAGGATATGCTGAAAAATTAGCTGCAGAGCTAATCGCAGCAAGCAAAGGAGAAGGAGCAACAGTAAAAAGAAAAGAAGATACTCATAAAATGGCCGAATCAAACCGGGCATTTGCTCACTTTAGAGTTTAATACTAGTTTGAATTACAACAAATTATAATCATTAACAGTATTTAGAAAAGAAGAAAGAAGTCATGGCAAAAGATCTGAAATATACAAGAAACATCGGGATTGCTGCACACATTGACGCCGGTAAAACGACGACAACCGAACGTGTTCTGTACTATACGGGCTTAAGTCACAAAATTGGTGAGGTGCACGATGGTGCTGCTACAATGGATTGGATGGAGCAGGAACAAGAAAGAGGTATTACCATTACTTCTGCTGCAACTAAAACTTCCTGGAAATGGCAAGACCAAGAATATACTGTAAACATTATTGATACTCCGGGTCATGTTGATTTTACCGTAGAGGTAGAACGTTCTCTTCGTGTATTAGATGGAACTGTTGCATTATTCTGTGCAGTTTCTGGAGTTGAGCCTCAGTCTGAAACAGTCTGGAGACAAGCTAATCGCTACAAAGTACCTAGAATTGGATTCGTTAATAAAATGGATCGTACAGGAGCTGATTTCTTTCATGTTGTAAATGATGTAAGAGAAAAATTAGGAGCCAACGCAATTCCTTTACAAATTCCAATTGGTGCAGAAGAAAATTTCCGTGGTGTTGTTGATTTGATGACTAATAAAGCAATCATCTGGGATGATGCTACGCAAGGAATGACTTTTGAAGAAATTCCAATTCCTGAAGATTTAGTTGATGTAGTTGCTGAATACCGAGAAAAATTGGTGGAAGCAGTTGCTGAGCACGATGAAACTTTAATGGAAAAATTCTTCGAAGATCCAGACTCTATTACAATAGAAGAAATGAGAGAGGCTATTCGTCAGGCAACTATCGAAATGACGATTTGCCCAATGATGTGTGGTTCAGCTTTCAAAAATAAAGGAGTACAAGCATTATTGGATGCGGTATGTACATTCTTACCTGCACCTTCTGATATTGAAGCTGTAACAGGTATTGATCCTAAAACAGAAGAAGAAGTAACAAGAAAACCTGAATCTAGCGAACCATTTGCTGCTTTAGCATTCAAAATCGCCACAGATCCTTATGTAGGTCGTTTGGCTTTCTTCCGTGTTTATTCTGGAGCTTTGGACGCAGGTTCTTATATCATGAATACTCGTTCAGGAAATAAGGAAAGAATTTCTCGTATTTACCAGATGCACGCCAACAAGCAAAATCCAATTGATAGAGTAGAAGCTGGAGATATTGCAGCAGGTGTTGGTTTCAAGGATATTCGAACAGGAGATACTTTATGTGATTTGGATAAACAAATCATTCTTGAAAATATTTCTTTCCCTGACCCTGTAATCGGATTGGCTGTAGAGCCTAAGACTCAAAAAGATCTAGATAAGCTAGGAATGTCTTTAGCAAAATTGGCTGAAGAAGATCCAACTTTCAAAGTTAGATATGATGAAGATACTAACCAGACCGTTATTAGCGGAATGGGAGAGTTACACTTGGAAATCATTGTTGACCGTCTTCGAAGAGAATTTGGTGTAGAATGTAATCAAGGACAACCTCAAGTAACTTATAAAGAAGCATTGACCAAAACGGTTGATCACAGAGAGCGTTTTAAGAAACAAACAGGGGGATCTGGTTTATTTGCAGATATGCAATTCGAACTTGGACCAGCTGACTCTGAATTCTTGGAATCAGATGATTTCAAAACTGGAAAGGTACAGCTTCAATTCGTTAATGATATTAAAGGAGGATCTATTCCTAAAGAATTATTACCATCTGTAGTCAAAGGATTTACTTCAATGATGAAAAATGGTATCCTTGCTGGATATAACATTGACAGTATGAAAGTTAGGGTGTATGATGGATCTACTCACGCAGTAGATTCGAAACCAATCGCATTCGAACTTTGTGCAAAGGAAGGTTTCAAAGCTGCTGCTGCTAAAACAAAGCCAGTATTGTTGGAACCAATCATGAAATTGGAAGTAGTAACTCCTGAAGATTATGTAGGATCGGTGATCGGTGATTTAAACCGTCGAAGAGGATTACCTACAGGACAAGAGGCACGAGCAGGTGGAGCCGTAGCAGTCAAAGCTACTGTACCATTAGCTGAAATGTTCGGATATGTTACAACCTTACGTACAATAACGTCTGGTCGAGCATCTTCTACTATGGAATTTTCACACTTCGCTGCTGCTCCTAAGAGTGTAGCTGATGATGTGATTTCTGCCGCAAAAGGAGCAGAAGCATAAATAGCGTAAATAAAGTTTAGGGCTTCTTAAGTTCTTACTTAAATATATTTTTAAAATTTTTAATTAGGGTAATGAATCAGAAAATCAGAATCAAACTCCGTTCTTATGATCATAATTTGGTCGATAAATCAACGGAAAAAATAGTTAAAACTGTCAAGAATAGTGGTGCAGTTGTAACTGGTCCGATTCCGCTGCCCACCGAGAAAAAAATCTTCACCGTCCTGCGTTCACCGCACGTCAATAAGAAGTCTCGGGAGCAGTTTCAATTGCGTACTCACAAAAGATTGATCGAAATCTATACACCTACGCAAAAAACAGTGGATGCTTTATCCAAGTTAGAACTGCCCAGCGGAGTAGACATACAAGTGAAATTGACGTAATTAATTAAGTTAATTTTTATACAGTTAAAATCTCTGAATTCTGATTTTATATTTGCGATTATACATTTGGTATAATTAAAAATAGATATCAGGTTTCAACGCCTAAAAGTATTGATGTTCAATCTTTCAGGTTAAATAGCATCTTTTGCGATTGGCAAAGGAGGTGATGAATGTTCTGTATTTTTCATTCAAAAAATTATTTGTTGTGAACGGTATAATTGGTAAAAAAGTCGGCATGACCAGCGTTTATGATGCAGCTGGAAATAACCTTGCTTGTACAGTGGTTCAAGCTGGACCCTGCGTGATCACTCAAGTGAAAGACACAGATAGCCGTGATGGTTATAGTGCGCTTCAACTTGGTTTTGGCGAAGCAAAAGCAAAAAACACATCTAAGGCTATGATCGGCCATTTCGATAAAGCTAAAACAGCACCTAAACGTAAGCTTGTTGAGTTCCGAGATTTTAATTTCGGTATACTTAAGGGCGAAGGAGATGCTGCTCCAGCAGAAAAGAAACAAGGTGACCTAATCATGGTTTGGGAAGTATTCTCAGAAGGTGATGTAGTTAATGTATATGGCACTTCTAAAGGAAAAGGTTTCCAAGGAGTTGTAAAAAGACATGGCTTTAAAGGTGTAAATGACGCAACTCACGGTCAGCATAACAGACAAAGAGCCCCTGGTTCTATCGGTGCGGCATCTTATCCAGCAAAAGTATTCAAAGGAATGAGAATGGCTGGACGAACAGGTGGCGAACGAGTGAAAATTAAGAACTTGGAAGTAATCAAAATATTTCCAGATGAAAATCTTATCCTGATCAAAGGAGCAATTCCAGGTCATAAAGGATCTTTTGTAATCATTGAAAAGTAATTGGACAATGAAACTCGATATTTTAAACATAGAAGGAAAGTCAACCGGCAAGCAAGTAGATCTACCAGAAGATATTTTTGGTGTCGACGCTAACGAGCATGCTGTATACCTTGCGGTGAAGCAATATAATGCACATCAACGACAAGGAACCCACAGTTCGAAAGGACGTAGCGAAGTAACTGGATCAAGAAGAAAGATCAAAAAGCAGAAAGGTACAGGAACCGCACGTGCTGGTCATATTATGAGTCCAATATTTAGAGGTGGTGGTCGATTATTTGGACCAAAACCACATAAATATAATGTTAAGCTAAATAAAAAAGTGAAACAATTGGCTCGTAAGTCTGCTTTATCTGATAAGCAAGCTAAAGGTAGTATCATTGTATTGGAAGACTTTACAATGGATGCACCACAAACAAGTCAATACCTAACGATCTTGCGAAACCTAAATGTTGAGGATAACAAAACTGTTTTGGTTACGGGAGAATACGATAAGACTTTGTACTTATCTAGTAGAAACATCAAGAAAGCAGCAGTAACTAGAGCTCAGGATCTAAATACTTATGCGATCATGAATGCTCAGACAATTATTTTGTCAGAAGGAGCGATTGAAAAAATTAAAGAATCATTTGCTTAATTACAGTTTACTGTAAATAGAATATTAAAAAAATGGCAAAGTCAACAATTTTAATTAAACCTATCATCACAGAAAAAGCTGAGACCTTAACCGAAAACCTGGGTCAGTACAGTTTCGTGGTTGCTAGAAGAGCCAATAAAGTTGAAATCAGAAAGGCTATTGAAAGCATGTATAGTGTCAATGTTACTTCAGTAAACACTGCAGTAATGCCGGGTAAAGTTAAAAGTAGAAATACCCGATCAGGAAGAACTCAAGGACGTGTTTCTTCTTATAAAAAAGCAATTATAACTCTCGCAGAAGGAGAAACAATTGATTTCTTCGGAGATATTTAGTCTGGTTTTGCCAGCATAAAATAAAGAACTGAACGAGATAAATTTATAAAGATGCCAGTTAAAAAGTTTAATCCAATTACGCCCGGTACGCGTTTCAGAGTAGGAAATTCATTTGATGAATTGACTAAAGGAAATAACCCGGAAAAGAGTCTACTTGCTCCAATAAAGAGAACTGGTGGACGTAACGGAACAGGTAAAATGACCACACGACAAAAAGGTGGTGGTCACAAACGTAGATATCGGATTATTGATTTCAAAAGAGATAAGGAAGGAATTCCAGCAACAGTGAAATCAATTGAATATGACCCAAATAGAACAGCTTTTATCGCTTTGACTGTCTATGCTGATGGAGCAAAAAAATATATTATTGCGCCAGATGGCTTAAAAGTAGGAGATAAAATCATGTCTGGAAAAGACGCGACCCCTGACACAGGTAACTCACTATATTTGAGTGACATACCTTTAGGTGGTGTGATCCATTCCATTGAAATGGAACCAGGTCGAGGAGCAGTATTGGCTCGTAGTGCAGGAACATATGGCCAGTTGATGGGACGTGAAGGAAAATATGCGATCGTAAAATTACCTTCTGGTGAAGTTCGTCGAATTCTTTTGACTTGTAAAGCAACAATCGGAACGACTTCTAATCCTGATCATGGACTACAAGTTTTAGGAAAAGCAGGTAGAAAACGTTGGTTAGGTCGTAGACCAAGAGTAAGAGGGGTAGCAATGAACCCAGTCGATCATCCAATGGGTGGTGGTGAAGGTAAATCTTCAGGGGGACATCCACGTTCTCGAACAGGAGTTATGGCAAAAGGACAAAAAACAAGAAATACTAAGAAGAATTCCTCTAGATTAATTATATCTAGAAGAAAGACTTCTAATAAAAAATAATTAACCATTAATTTAATTATAAAATGGCACGATCAATAAAAAAAGGACCATACGTTTTCCATAGATTAGTAGACAAAGTAGCGAAGGCTAAAGAAACTACAAAGAAAAGCGTTATCAAAACATGGTCAAGATCTTCAATGATTATTCCTGACATGGTTGGTGAAACAATAGCAGTACACAATGGAAAAACCTTTGTTCCTGTTTTTGTAACAGAAAACATGGTTGGACACAAATTAGGAGAATTTTCTCCAACACGAACTTTTAGAGGTCACGCTGGTAACCGTAAGAAATAATTTAAGTAGTAAACAATAAACGTCTGATATAATGGAAGCAGTAGCTAAAATTAAAAACTGTCCGATGTCACCCCGCAAAATGCGATTGGTTGCAGATAACATTCGAGGTCTTAAAGTAGATAAAGCATTAGATGTGCTTAAATTTACGAACAAGGAGGCTTCAACTTGGCTTGAAAAGTTGGTTCTTGCTGCAATTGCTAACTGGGAACACAAAAATGACATGGCGTTAAATGCAGACGATCACGATCTGTATGTAAAAACTATTTTTGTCAACGAAGGAATGGTTCTGAAAAGATTTCGACCAGCACCTCATGGTAGAGCGCATAGAATTAGAAAGCGTACCAACCATGTAACCTTAGTTGTTGAAAATAAAATACAAATTGACGCTGATCTTGTTGACGACACTGAGGTGGAAGAAACAGAAGAAACGACTAATTCTTAACTAATAATTTAATATACCATTATCCATGGGACAAAAGACAAATCCAATAGGTAATCGTTTAGGTATCATCAAAGGCTGGGAATCTAGCTGGTTCGGTGGTAAAGATTTTGCTAAAAAAGTAGTAGAAGACGAAAAAATCCGAGTATACCTAAAAGCAAGAATTCGAAGAGGTGGAATCGCTCGTATCGTAATTGAGCGTACTCTTAAAAGAATTACGGTTACTATTCATACCGCTCGTCCTGGTATCATCATTGGTAAAGGAGGATCTGAGGTTGATCGTATTCGAGAGGAGTTGAAAAAATTGACAGGTAAAGATGTTCAGATCAATATCGTTGAAATCCGAAAGCCAGAAATCGATGCAGCTTTAGTAGGGGAATCAATCGCAAAGCAAATTGAAGCACGAATCAATTATCGAAGAGCAATCAAGATGTCCATCCAATCTACAATGAGAGTAGGTGCAGAAGGCATCAAAGTGCGGATCTCTGGTCGATTGAATGGTGCAGAGATGGCTCGATCTGAAGAGTATAAAGATGGTCGTACTCCTTTACATACTTTCCGTGCGGATATTGATTATGCATTAACAGAAGCACAGACGGTATACGGAAAGATCGGAATTAAGGTGTGGATTTGTAACGGTGAAGTTTTAGTTAAGAGAGATTTATCGCCAACAGCTCCAACACAAAGAGACGACAAACGAGGTGGTAAGCGTGGTGGAAGAAATTTCAACAAAAGACGTTAGAATAATCAGGAAAAAAGATGTACCTTTGCCCTGCTTTTTGAGAAAGGCTTTAAAGGTAACACAAATTATTAAATATTCAATTACAAGATTAGACTTAACTAAGTCAGTTTTGTAAGGCTAAATAAACAGAAAAATGTTACAGCCAAAAAGAACGAAATATCGTAAGCAACAAAAGGGAAGAAATAAAGGTCTTGCTCACAGAGGAAGTACTTTATCCTTCGGTTCTTTTGGATTAAAGTCACTTGGAAGAGGACGATTAACGAGTCGTCAGATTGAAGCAGCTCGTATTGCGATGACAAGGTATATGAAAAGAGAGGGAAATGTATGGATTCGAGTTTTTCCAGACAAACCAATTACTGCCAAGCCTCAAGAGGTACGGATGGGTAAAGGTAAAGGAGCCTTGGATCATTATGTAGCTCAAATCAAACCAGGTAGAATTATGTTTGAGATGGACGGTGTTCCAATGGAAACTGCACAAGAAGCATTACGCCTTGCAGCTCAAAAATTACCTTTATTAACAAAATTTGTGGTTCGAAGAGACTACGCAGGAAATTAATATTCGAAATAGTATTATAATCTAAGATAATGGCATCTAAAAAATTTGAAGAATTAAAAGGATTTTCTGACGAAGATTTAGCAAAGGAGCTGAAAGAGTCAGAAGTTCAATACCAAAAGCTATTGTTTGATCATACGATCAAAGGATTGGATAATCCAATCAGCTTAAGAGAATTTCGAAGAGATATTGCCAGACTAAAAACAGAAGTTCGTAGTCGGGAATTACAGGGGATGAGCCCAGAGCAAATAGCTGGACGTTCTAAAATTCGCTTCCGAAGACGTAAAAACAAATAATCATGGCTGAAAAAACATTAAGAAAGCAAAGAGTTGGTTTGGTGACCAGCAATAAAATGGACAAATCCATTACCCTGATTGTTGAGCGAAAATTGAAGCACCCTATCTATGGGAAGTATGTCAAGAAGACAAAGAAATTCATGGCTCACGATGAGAAAAATGAATGTAACATCGGAGACACGGTGCGAATCATGGAAACTAGACCGTTAAGCAAAAACAAATGCTGGAGACTAGTCGAAATACTAGAAAGAGCAAAATAATCATATCACCAATATTCCATTGGGAATTCAAAGGTGTAACGTTTTTTCCTTCAAAGGAAAAAATCAGTTGAAGATTTAGAAAAAAGAACTTATTTAAATTAGAAGTCATGATACAGCAAGAGTCCAGATTAAAGGTAGCCGATAACAGTGGTGCAAAAGAAGTGCTCTGTATTCGAGTCCTTGGAGGATCCAAAAGACGTTATGCTTCCATCGGTGATATTATTGTTGTTACCGTAAAGGATGCAGCTCCTGGTGGAGTAAAAAAGGGAACTGTTTCTAAGGCAGTTGTCGTTCGGACTAAAAAAGAGATTCGTCGTAAGGATGGAACCTATATCCGATTCGATGATAATGCAGTCGTTTTATTGACTGCTAATGATGAACCAAGAGGTACTCGTATCTTCGGCCCTGTTGCCAGAGAATTAC
>CAYTVR010000178.1:0-14681 GCA_964441245.1 uncultured Saprospiraceae bacterium
ACCTGGCGGCAAGTATTGCCCTATCTGGTAAAAAAACAATTTTAGTAGGTATGGATTTGAGGAAGCCCAGATTGACTCAATATTTGAGTGGTTATAAATCAGAAGCCGGAGTTAGTAATTATTTAATCGGTGCGGCACCAAATACCGATGATTTAATTCAAAAGGTAGAAGGGTATGAGCATTTGTTTTTTATCGGCAGTGGTCCTATTCCTCCCAATCCAACTGATTTATTATATAACATACGTACCAAAGAGTTTATCAACTTGTTACGCTCAAAATTTGACATGGTGATAATAGATACTGCTCCTGTGGGACTGGTTTCTGATGCTCTTGTTTTAGGAGAACATGTTGGAGCTACCATTTACGTTATGAGATATAAGGAAACAAGGTTGGCGGAAATCTCCATGGTAGATGAACTCCATGAAGAGAAAAAATTACCTAAGCTTTCCATCGTTTTAAATGGTGTACGAAAAGGAAGCCGTTATGGGTATTCCTATACTTATAAATATGGCTATGGGTATTATCAAAAAGAAAAGAAGGCTTGGCAAAAATGGTTGGGCAGAATAAAATCAAGGGGAGTTAAATCAAGAGTTGTAAATAAAAAGGAAAAGGGCATGGTCGAAAAGAAAGATCTCACCTTCAAGTAATTTTCCTTCCAAATATTATTTTCATTATATCACTTTCGTTAAATAAAAACTTGAAATGAATCCAAGTGGAGAACAACTAAGAGTTCTATTAACTGGTGGAGCTGGCTTTATTGGTTCTAATTTGGCGGAAGCCTTATTAAAAGATCCAAGGGTCGAATTGGTTCGGGTTTTAGATAACTTACTTACAGGAAATTTTTCCAATATTATTGAGTTTACGGATCACCCTAAGTTTGAATTTGTATTAGGAGATATTAGAGACTATAAAGTTTGTCAGCAAGCTTGCGAGGGTATAAATATTATTTCGCACCAAGCTGCTTTAGGATCTGTTCCTCGCTCCATAAATGATCCGATTATGACCAACGAAATTAATATTACAGGTACGCTTAATGTTTTTACCTCCGCAAGAGAAGCAGGCATCAAAAAAATAGTACATGCTTGTTCCTCTTCTACTTATGGAGATAGCAAAAAACTGCCAAAAGTGGAAAAGGAGATAGGTGCTCCAATTTCTCCTTATGCCGTTACCAAATTGGTAAATGAACTTTACGCCAGTGTTTTTGCCAAGACTTATGATATGCAATTTATAGGTCTTCGTTATTTTAATGTGTTTGGGCCAAAGCAAAATCCTAATGGGGCTTATGCGGCTGTTATTCCTTTGTTTATTAAGCTTCTCTTAGAAAATAAAGCTCCACTTATAAATGGTGATGGTTTTCATAGTAGAGATTTCACTTATATCGCCAATGTAGTTGAAGCTAACATTAAATCAATGTTTTGTGAGAATACCAAGGCTTGGAATGAAGTATACAACATAGCCTGTGGAGAAAGGACAAGTTTATTGGCCTTATTCAACGTCTTAAAAGAATATACCAAATCAAATCTACAGGCTGAGTTTGGGCCTAGACGCTTGGGAGATATAAAGCATTCTCTAGCAGATATTTCTAAAGCAAAACATTTACTTGGATATTACCCTACAGTCAGTGTAAGAGAAGGTTTGAAAAAATCCGTCGAATATTTTCAAAACCAGTTGCTTGTAAAGGTTTAATATATGGAAGAGATTAGGGAAATAAATACAATGGGGTCTATTATAAGCAACAAAAAATTGAAAGTAGAGAAGAGTGAAGTTGTTGAAAAAAAATGGACAGAAATAATTAGACCAAAGACCGGATGGTTTGAATTAAATATAAAAGAAATATGGCAGTATCGGGATCTACTATTATTATTGGTAAGAAGAGATTTTGTAGCAGTTTATAAACAGACTGTGTTGGGGCCTTTATGGTATTTTATCCAACCCTTATTTGCAACAATAGCTTTTACCATCATATTTGGAAATATTGCTGGCATTTCTACTGATGGATTACCACAAGTCCTTTTCTACATGAGTGGCATCACCATGTGGAATTACTTTCAGGACTGTCTTATTAAAACATCTAGCACTTTTACACTGAATGCAGGGCTTTTTGGTAAGGTTTACTTTCCTAGAATTATCATGCCAATCTCTGTAATAATGTCCAACTTAATAAAATTTGGCTTACAACTATTATTCATGCTTTTATTTTGGATTTATTTCTTTTTAAAGGGTGCACCAATAATTCTTAAACCAGAAATTTTATTATTTCCCATGCTAGTATTGCTAATGGCAGGAATGGGTTTGGGCTTAGGAATGATTATCTCTTCTTTGACAACCAAATATAGAGATTTCCAATACATGCTTGGATTTGGAGCGCAGCTTTTAATGTATGCAAGTCCAGTTATTTATCCTATATCTAGTGTGCCTAATAGTTACAAAATTTTGATTCTTTCGAATCCTATGACAGGTATTATTGAAGCGTTTAGATATGGCTTGTTAGGCGAAGGGGGGTATCAGCATAGTTACTTAATTTATAGTCTTGTATTTACTATTATAGTTCTCTTTTTAGGATTGTTAATTTTTAATCGTGTGCAAAAAAACTTTATGGATACCGTATGAGTGAAATAGTCTTAAAAGTTGAAAATGTAGGAAAACAGTATCGATTAGGTTATGTAGGAACAAGATCACTAAATGATGATATTAAGCGTTGGTGGCATAGGGCACGTGGTCTTGAAGACCCTTTCTTGAAAATAGGAGAAACCAATGATCGAGCCTCTAGAGGGGAAAGCGACTATGTTTGGGCTTTGCAAAATGTCAATTTTGAAGTAAAAAAGGGAGAGGTGTTAGGGATCATTGGAAAGAATGGAGCTGGGAAGTCAACTTTACTAAAATTACTTTCGAAAGTAACTGGTCCTACTACAGGACAGATAAAAGTAGACGGTAAAATTGCGAGCCTTTTGGAGGTGGGTACTGGATTTCATCCTGAACTTACTGGTAGAGAAAACATATTCTTGAACGGCGCAATTTTAGGAATGACTAAAGCTGAGATAAAAGGGAAGTTTGATGAAATCGTGGATTTTGCTGGTGTGGAGCGATATATAGATACCCCAGTAAAACGGTACTCTTCTGGAATGTATGTTCGGTTGGCTTTTGCGGTGGCTGCTCACCTTGAACCCGATATATTGATAGTGGATGAAGTCTTGGCTGTAGGTGACGCCGCTTTCCAAAAGAAAGCTATTGGAAAAATGAAAGAAGTTAGACAGGGTGGGAATAGAACAGTATTATTTGTAAGTCATAACATGGCAAGTATCAAAAACTTATGTACAAGGGTTCTTCTGATGGAAAATGGAAAGCTTGCTCATTCTGGGAATACAGAGGTAATAATTTCAAAATATTTATCAGGAAAAAATAAAGTTAATAATCAAATCAACTTTGACCAAGAATTTGATTATTCAGACTTTATCCTTCACTCCATCTGTTTGAAGAATAAGGGTGGACATGAAGAAAACCCAATCACAGAAAGCGAAGAAATAGAACTTACTACTTCTATTAGCTTTAAAAATTCATCTGGCAAATCTTATCACTTAACTTTCCATCTTTATAACAGCCAAGGTGATGCTCTTTTTTCATTTTCCAGCTTTCAAGGAGCAGAGCAGTTAACATATGGTAGGAATGATTTAAGCTGTTATTTTCCAAAAGGATTTCTATCTTCAGGTAGTTACTTTCTGAATTTATTCATTGTTAAAAACAAAAGAAAAGTAGCTTTGAGAATAAAGGATATACTATATTTTACAGTAGTAGATGGGGAAAGAGAAATTGGAGCATGGATGGGTAAAGAACCTGGTTCAATAAGGCCCCTTTTTTATTGGAAGAATTTAGTCAATGTATAAGCAGTAATTTTTTCAAACAAGTTCCTAAATTGAAAAGATCAAAAAATAAGTTGATTTTCCTGATTGGTATTATTCCTAGATCAGGTACTAATTTCCTTTTTAATTCACTGACAGTACACCCAACTTGTAACCCAGCAGCTGTTCCTGGTGAAGATCACTTATTTAGAAACAGTGACTTATTAGTCGAGTACATTGAAAAAACATCTGAGTGCTGGAGAAGTAAGTGGGAAGGAATGGACAAAAAAGTATATAAGGATAAACTAAACAATGTACTAGGAAATGCGCTAGTAAATCTTTTAGTTCCTGAATCCACGAAGGGTATAACTTTTCTTACTAAGACTCCACTTACAGAAGGTCTAAAAAAAATATTTAAATTAATTCCAGAAAGTAAAATTATTGTTTTACTCAGAGATGGAAAAGACGCAGTAGAATCTGGTGTTCAATCCAAATTTTGGTCTTACGAAGAGGGTATGGAATTATGGAATAAGAATGCGTTGGAGATTTTAGATTTTCAGAAATCTTACCAAGAGAAGGTAGAATATTTCCACTTGATTAAATATGAAGATTTGGTATTAAACCCAAAAAGTTGTTTAGAAAAATTGCTGAACTTCTGTTCCCTCGATAGCTCATTATATGATTGGAAACAGATCAAGGCTCAACCAGTATTTGGCTCTTCCCAAAATAAAAATTCAAAAGGATTGGTTGATTGGCAGCCCAAACCCGCAGACGATAATTTTAATCCTCTTTCAAGATCTAAACATTGGAGTAAAGAGTTATTGAATCAATACTATTCCATTTGTTCGGAGTCGGCCATTCAATTGGGCTATGCTAGTCGAGAGGAAGTGGAAAAGCAGTTGTTGCCAAAACCTTCTTTCTTTAATTGGAAGAAATTAATAAAACGTGCTCTCTTTTCTAATAAAGCCCTAAATCGAGGCTAATGAAAAAAAATATCCCCGTCACCAAAACTTTTTTGCCTCCTTTGGAGGATTATATGAAATTACTGAAACCAGTTTGGGAGACCTCTTGGCTGACCAATAGAGGTAAACTAGTTTTATCCTTAGAAAAAAAACTTTCTTCTTATCTAAAACTTGAGAATATACTTATTACTAACAATGGTACTATTCCACTCCAGATATCCATAAAGGCCTTGAACTTGAAAGGAGAAATAATTACCACTCCTTTTTCCTACATAGCCACGACCACAAGTATTTTGTGGGAAAATTGTACTCCTGTTTACGTAGATATTCATCCAGAGTATTTGACTTTAGATGAATCTAAAATTGAAGCGGCTATCACTTCAAAAACGACTGCAATTTTAGCTACTCACGTTTATGGAAACCCTTGTGAAGTAGAGAAGATTGAAGCTATTGCCAAGAGGAATAATCTTAAAGTTATTTATGATGCTGCTCATTGTTTTGGGGTTAATTATAAAGGGGAAAGTATCTTTAATTATGGAGATGTAAGTACTTGTAGTTTCCATGCCACTAAAATATTTCAGACGGCAGAAGGTGGTGCAATATTTTGTCGCGATAGAGCACTATTTGAGAAAATTTATTACCACCATAACTTTGGACATAAGAGTTATTATGAATACCACGGTTTAGGGATTAATGGAAAAATATCAGAGTTGCAAGCAGCTATGGGATTAGCAGTTTTCCCTTATATGGATCATATTTTGGAAGAAAGGAAAAAAGTGGTCAATTATTATAATATAAATCTGAATTTAGATTTACTACAAACATTGAAAATTCGACCTGAAACGGAATGGAATTATTGTTATTATCCGATCATTTTTTCCAATGAGGAAACCTTGTTAAAAACGGAGCAGTCCCTGAGAAACGCGAATATTAATACGCGCAGATATTTTTATCCCTCCTTAAATACCATTGAATACATAGGAGGAAAGAAAATGCCAATTTCGGAATCAGTTGCTAGTCGTATTTTGTGTTTACCTTTATACGTAGGATTACAAATGACTGATTTGGAATTAATTGTTTCAATTGTAAATCAACATTTAAATTTAGGGAAGCAAATAACACAAACATCAAAAAATGATTCCCAATATTCAACTGTAGCTAATGAGCTTTTTATCTCAAGAAGAACTAGAAGCAATCGGATTTAAAAAACTTGGAAAGCAGGTTAAATTGTCTAGAAAAACTTCTATTTATGGTGCATCCAAAATAGAGATAGGAGATTATTCTAGGATAGATGACTTTTGTATTTTATCAGCAGGAGAAGGAGGAATAAAGTTAGGTAGGAATGTCCATATCGCTTGTTATGTTGGGATTATAGGAAAAGGGAAAATTGAGGTTGAAGATTTTTGTGGTATTTCTTCTAAGGCCACACTTTACTCCAGCACTGACGATTTTTCGGGTCATTGGATGTCGGGCCCTACTGTCGATGAGGAATTTACCAGTGTGATTCATGGGGATATAATAATGAGAAAACATTCGGTGGTTTTAATTGGCTCAGTTGTATTACCAAATGTAGAGATCGGTATAGGAAGCATTATTGCAGCTCAATCTTTGGTAAGCAAAAATGTAGAACCCTTCATAATAGCAGGCGGAATTCCCGCCAAAAAAATAAAAGATCGGAAGAAAAAATTTCTTGATTTGGAAAAAGAATTTTTCATCAAAAAGCAAAAGAATAATTAAAATTGCCACCTTTAGTAAGTGTTTTAATAGTCAGTTACAATCACGAAAGATTTATTGGCGAAGCTATTGAAAGTGTCTTAAAACAAAAGACTTCATTTGAATTCGAGGTTGTTATTGCTGATGATTGTTCTAAAGATGCAACGGTCTCAATAATTCAACAGTTTAGTAGGGAATATCCAAATATCATCCAACCATTTTTCAATCCTCAAAACTTAGGCGTTCAAAATAATTGCATAAAGATTTTACCCCATTGTAAAGGGCAGTATCTTGCCATTTGTGATGGAGATGATTATTGGTTAGATGATTTGAAACTTCAAAAGCAAGTCGATTTTTTAAATCAACATCCTCAACATTCAATGTGCTTTTCAAATGCCTATAATTTTTTCGAAGATGGCAGAAAAATAGATTATTTGAGAAAACACTTTCAAATTGAAATAAAAAAAGAATATAGTTGGCAAGATCTATTAGGGAATAATTTTATTCCTTCAGGAACGATATTATATAGAAAAAAGTATTTTCCATTAACGGGTGAAAAAGGACTTTTCTTCAATGAAGTAATGAAAGAAATTTATGCGCCAGATGGTTTTTGGAATTTGTTGTTTGCCTTAAATGGAACGGTCGCTTTCCAAGATGAATACTATAGCGTAAGACGTGTTCATAAGAAAGGACTTGTTTCTACCAAATCTGCCAATGAAAAATTTAAACGAGTAATTGCAGATTTAAGAACTTTAAAAAAATATCCTTTCAACGATTTGGTAAAGGAGAAATTGGAAGAAAGAAGTTTAGAAAGAATGATGGATTATGGAGATTACTTATTCTATTCAGACCAGTTTGTTGCTGCAAGAAAAACGATTTGGAGAATTTTCCGAAAGGGAAAAAAATTAGACCAACAACCAATAGGTTTAATCAATTTTTTACGAAAGTATAAATATTTTAAATATGCAAATTGGTTGAATGATTTAATACTAAACTTAAGAAGTGTCCGCTAAAAATTTAGTATTATTTACTCATAATTATCCTTATGGGAAAAAAGAATCTCATATTGAAAAGGAGATAAATTATCTGGCTAAGGCTTTTGATAAGATTTATATTTTTCCAGAAAACTGCAAGGAAGAGTTTATTAGAGTTACTCCTAAGAACGTAAAAATTGGGGATATCTTTCATAAATCAAATCCTCGAAATATAAACAGCAAGTTATTTGAAAAAGGCTTAGCTAAACGGATTTTTTTTGAAAATCTGTATCATTCTCCTCAATTGGCTGCACATTACATAAAGCATTATTCTTATTATAATAATTATCTGCTCACAGGGTTTTCGATGGCCTTCGCTATTGAAAATTGGATACAGGAAATGGAAATTAAGAATGCAATATTTTATTCCTATTGGTTTGATATTAGAGCTTTGGCCATGAGTATTCTTAAACGATGCCAAATCATAAAACACGTTTATAGTAGATCCCACGGATTTGATCTTTATGATGAGCGATGGGAAAGAGGTCATTTGCCCTTCCGAAACTTTCAAGTAAAATATCATAATTTGGTAATGACTGATAGTATTCAGGGCACTAGCTATTTTAAAACCAAGGTACCTGAAAAATTTTGGAAAAGAATAGGGCCATCAGTAGTAGGTGTTGATGATTTTGGAGAGAATCCAAATAAATGTGATGCTAAAATTTTTCGAATTATTTCTTGTTCTAATCTCATCCCTCTAAAAAGAGTCCACTTAATTGTAGGAGCATTAAATAAGTTAAATTTGGAGGTGGAGTGGATTCATTTTGGTGATGGTTCTGAGATGCCCAGAATTCAAAAACTAGTACGAGATTTACCTCCTAATATAAAATGGAATTTAAAAGGACATGTAAAAAATAAGGAAGTGATTCAACACTATCAAGCGCAAAGGATTGACCTCTTTTTGCACCTTAGTGAAACTGAAGGATTGCCTGTTAGCATGATGGAGGCCATTAGCTTCGGTGTTCCAATTTTGGCGTGTAATGTTGGTGGGATAAGTGAAATAGTGACTCCTCAAACTGGGGTTTTATTAAATAAAGACATATCGTTAAACAATATTGCAGATGCCATTAAAAAAATGGCTGGGATAATGAGTTTTGATAGAAAAAAAATCCGCCAATTTTATTTGGATAACTACAATGCTTCAAAAAATCTAATAGACTTTATTGGGTTGTTAAAAAATGATAAAGGTTTCTATGGGTGAGTATAAAATAAGCATAATCATTCCTGTTTATAATCGCTCCAACTTATTGACTGACACTATTCAAAGCTGTTTAGACCAATCTTTCCCAGTTTATGAGATAATTATTGTAGACGATGGCTCTGTAGAAAATATCTATGAAGTATTGGGAAGTTTTGCAGAAAATGATCAATTGAAGTTTCAATATTTTAAGTTTGAAAAAAATAAAGGAGCTCAATATGCAAGGAATAAAGGGATAGAGCTGGCCAATGGAAATTTCATCCAATTTTTAGATTCTGATGATATTCTTCATCCTGGAAAATTTAAGCATCAAATCCGTATTTTTAACCAATTTCCACATGCAGAAATGGTTTTTGGAATTAGTCAATGCTTTGAGAATGAAACTGGAGATTCCTCATTGATCTGGAGTGATTATCTTCAAAAGGATCTCCTTCATGCTTTCCTAGTAAATAGTCCAGTATGGCATACCAACAGTCCACTTTGGAAAAAAGAAATCATCGATAAAATAGGTTCATGGGATATAACTTTACACGTTTGGCAGGATTGGGAATACCATGTTAGAGCTATCTGTAAAGGAGTTAAAATCATTTTCCAAAGTGAAATTGTCAACTTTGTAAGATTGGCACAACCGAAACAAAAAAATTCACAGAACTACAAAAAGCTTAATACCAATTTAACATCTCGCCTTATTGCTGGACAAGTTGCTGAAAAGCATTTAAGAACTAATGATTTGTTTAAGCCAAAATATAGAGGAGCATTAAGGCATTACTATTATGAACTTTTGCTCCATAGCCGAAACAATGAAAGCCTTTATGGAAAAGTCTTGAAAGAAATATGTAAAGTAGAATTCAGATTGTTGAAAAAGATCGCGCTCTATATATTGCCATTTATTTTCTATTTGGATATAAGTAACAAAAAAGACTTTTCCAAAAGAATAATTGAGTACACATTATATAAATTTGGATATCGTCAAGTTGAAAAAACTTGGAGGAAATTCAAGCTTGAAACTGCACTCATTACCCCCAATATCATAACATGCAATTAGATGGTATTTCTTTATCCGTGAGTTGCTATAATGATGGAAATCTATTGTTCCATTTCTTAGCATCTTTTGCGCTTCAAGAAGTCCCAGAAGTTCCTATTGAATTATTGGTGATTAACAATCGCTCAACCGATAATACCAAAGAAGTCTATCAACACTATGTGTCTATTTTTAAAGACAAAGGAATTATTTATAGGTACATATATGAAGAGGAGCCGGGGTTGAATTATGCTCGCAATAGAGCTATGAAAGAAGCCAATTTTAGCTATTTGGCATATACGGATGCCGACGCCAAATTTCCACCTAAATTCTTAAAGTATCTTAAAAGCATTATTGAAAAGTCTGGGCTCCCTATGATTTTATGTGGCCCTTACGATCCTTGGTATGATGTACAAAAGCCAAGTTGGTTTCTTGATGGATTTAATCAAATGAGTTACGGCAATGAGGAGGGTTTTTTGAATGAGAATGAAACACCACACGGTATCAATATGATTTTTAGAAAAAAAGAATTGTTGGAAATGGGCGGCTTTTCTAACCAAATTCAATTTACCCGCAAAAGTGCAGCTCGTGGTGATGAAACAGAATTGTTCTATAGATATTGGGAAAAATATGGAAAGCGGATAATATACTACAGTCCAAACTTGAAAGTTTTTCATTACACAAGGCCTGAAGATATGTCAATCAATTATAGTATTAAAAGAGCAATAGGATTGGCTAATACTCGGGCTAAGATGGCAGAAAAGGAAAACAAGCTAATAGTTTTAAAAAGCACAATGGTTATTTTGGGTAGGATTATAAAAGATGTTTTTAGCCTAAAGATTTTTAATAAGAACTGGCGATATCAATATATTTACTCAAAATTCTCTATTCACTTCCAAGAATTGTATTTCTTCTATAAGCTAATTAGATTGAGGAAGTTTTAGTTATTAATCCTATTCCAGCTTATCTATGAAAGTTGATAAAAGTTTAGCCCCAATAGTGATTTTTGTTTACGCCCGACCTGTTCATACTAGGCAAATGCTCCATTCTTTAATGCTCAACCCTGAGGCAAGCATTTCCCAAATTACAATTTATCAGGATGGTTTGAATCCCAATGCTTCGAAAGAGAATCGCAAAAACTATCTTTTAGTCACAGAGTTGTGTAAGCAGTTTATAAGTCATAATAAAAATGTGAATTTTATTACTCTTTCGAGAAATGAACATATTGACAGACTCACTCCTAGAATTGTTACAGAGGTCCTAGAAAATAATGATCGAATAATTGTTATAGAAGATGATCTTGTAATTTCTAAAGGATTTTTGAAATTTATGAACGAATCCTTAGATCTTTACAAAGGCTCACCTAATGTTATGCAAATTAATGGATACATGTTTCCAATAAAAACTCGAGGGGCATATTCCTTTTTTCTTAGTTTGATTTCACCTTGGGGGTGGGGGACATGGAAACGTGCTTGGCAAAATTATAATGATGATGGCTTGGCATTGTTAAAAGAAGTTGATAAAATAGGAAAAAAAGACTTCAACTATGGTGAAAATGGGTATAACAATTACTATCAAATGTTAAAGCAAATTGCTTATGGGAAAGAAAATTTTTGGGATGTCAAATGGTATGCCTCTATTTATATAAAAGATGGTTTAGGGCTTTTCCCAAGTAAGTCTCTAGTAAGAAATATTGGTCACGATGGAAGTGGCTTGCATTGTAATTATTTTTTTGGCTCCAAGCAATTTCTCGAACAAAACATTATTGAAAAAATCGAAGTAAATCCTATTTCAACTACTGCTAATCTAAATATTGCTAAGAAATTTTCAAGGTATAATCACAAACTAAATAATCCTGGATTTTTTATTAAAGCACAACAAAAAATGCAACTCCTTTGGGATGGGCTTTCTAACTAATTCATAGTTGAAAATGAAAATTTCAATAATAACTCCATCCTTAAATCAAGCTTCTTACCTTGAGCAAACCATTAACTCGATTTTAATTCAAGGATATAAAGAATTAGAATACATTATTGTCGATGGAGGAAGCCAAGACGGTAGTCAAGCTATCATTAAAAAATATGAAAAGCATTTAAAATATTGGGTCAGTGAAAAAGATAGAGGACAAAGTGATGCCATCAATAAAGGTTTGCGAATTTGTACTGGAGATATTGTTACTTGGATTAATAGTGATGACTTACTAATGCCCAATGTTCTTTCGAAAGTTGTCAATTTTTTCATAACTCATCCAAACATAGATTTAATACATGGTCAAGCCATACTCTTTGGTGCAGGAAAGGATAAAGTAATTGGGATTGACCAGCAAAATTTAGATTCGAAATATCTGGCTGGATTAGCTTTTCCACAACCCGCCTCTTTTTTCAGAAGAACAGCTTTGGAAAGAGTTGGACACCTTAACGAAAAGCTACATTTCGGAATGGATTACGATTTATGCCTTAGACTTTTTTTACATGGAAATTTTAAAGCCATTCAACTAAAAATGGCGAAGTATAGAATTCATCCTAATAGCAAAACTTCCTCCCATTCAGCCAGATTTGCTTCAGATTGGGCCAAAATTTATTCCAAGCTTTTAAGGTCATTAAACCATACCGATGGGCTAATTGACAAATTAAGAGAATTGAATTTGTATGTGGAAGGGAGTGAAACTTATACTATGACTAAATCTTTTTCTGAGCAACAGATAAAAAAGTCATTTTCTTTTTTTCTTCTAAATCAAGTCATCTTTTTATATGAGGGCCTGAATTTATCCAAGACCAAAAAAATATTGCTTTTTTTAAAGCATTCTGATCCTTCGTTTTTTGAAAAAGAGAATTTACAAAAGACCTTGACTAGGGCTTCTTATTTCCCTCCTGCAGCTATGCGTATTTATAGAAAATTAGCCATTTAGGGTTTTTTGCCGCTTTCACTAAATGAACGCAGCGAAATTTGACGAAAGTCAAATCTAAAGTTCAGTATGAGCGAAGCGAACCACTTGTGGATGAGAAGTCTTGCAAAGTGAACCCGAAGGGACGAGAAGCGAAATTTGACGAAGGTCAAAATCACCAACAATTACTAGCGTAATATCAACATTCAAATTAATAATGCCTTTTTTCTCCGTAATAATTCCCACGTACAATCGGGCAAGATTAATAGGACAAACCATTGAGTCAGTTGTCAATCAAACCTTTCAGGATTTTGAAATTTTGGTAATAGATGATGGAAGTACAGATAACACAAAGGAGGTGGTTGAAAAAATGGAAAAAACTTTAGATCGTGTTCATTACTTTAAGAAAAGGAATGAAGAACGAGGTGTTGCTCGCAATTTTGGAATTAAAAAATCTATCGGAAAATATTTAGTTTTTTTGGATTCAGATGATCTGATGTTTCCCAATCATTTATCGGTTTTATTTGAAAATATTCAAAACAGTCAAGCTGATTTTATAGCCACTAAGTTTTCCTTTTTAATACACGATGGAACAATAAAGAAATCAGCGCTAATGACCCTTCCTTCGGGATATTATAATTACAAGCTTTTTTTAAAGGGTAATTGCATCGCTTGTAATTTATGTGTCAAAAATCGAAAAGATTTGATTTTTTTTGAAACGGATCGTCGATTTGCTTCTATGGAAGATTGGATATTTAACCTTGAAAATTTAATTAATAATGAGTTACTATTAATAGATAAAGTTACTATATATATGCGAATTCATGATGGAAGGTCAATGAACAATAATAAGGAGATCATCCAAAAAAGATTGAGGGCTAATGAAATGTTGTTGGATCGCCTTCCACTTACAAAAAAAGAACAAAAGCAAATGTCAGGCTACTCCTATTATTTCTGTGCCATACACGCCTATTTAGATGGGTTGAAATTTAAAGGCTTAATATATATATACCAAGCTATTAAAAGTGCAGGTCTAAGTAGTAAATTTATACTTATGATTTTGAAATTGTTAGTAGGCTATAGAATGGTTCAAAGAGTTAAATGAAGGAGAACAAGAATATTTTAATTCTCACCTATTGGAGTTTTAAAAACCCTTTAATTCAGGCTTATACATTACCTTATGTAAAAATTATTTCGAAGGTATTGCCAAAGGAATCTAAAGTGTATTTATTCACCTTAGAAAAACCTTCAAATGCTTTAAGTAAAGAAGAGCAAAGGCAAGTCGAGGAAGAATTAAAAGCCTTCCAAATCCACCTTTTGCCTTTTAAATATTTTCCATTTGGGCCAATAGCTATTTTAAGAAATCTCGGATACCTGATCTATTTACTTTTTTTCATTTTTTTCAATCGGATTCAAACCATTCATACCTGGTGCACACCAGCAGGGGCTTTTGGGTATTTATTATCCTTGTTAACTGGAAGGCCACTAGTTTTGGATAGCTATGAACCACATGCAGAGGCATCCATTGAAAATGGTGATTGGGGAAAAGATAGTTTTTCTTTTAAACTTCTTTTTTTCTTAGAAAGAATGCAAACGAAGAAAGCTAGTTTTTTTATAAGTACCTCTAAAGGAATGAAAGATTATGCTAAGGAAAAGTATGATTTTCTAATTCCTAAAGATCGTTTTTTTGTAAAGCCGGCTTGTGTAGATTTAACACTGTTCCAGCCAGTAAATACCGACCAAAAAAAGAAACTTAGACAAGAGTTACTAAAGATCAATGAATCAAAAATAGTGGCGGTTTATGCCGGGAAACTTGGTGGAATTTACCATGAGAAAAAAATATTTGAACTGTTAAAAGTTGCGGCTGGGTATTGGGGAGATCAGTTTCAATTTTTAATGCTTACTAATACTTCAAGGGAAAGAATAGAGGAACTAGCGGATGATGTTGGACTAAAAAAAGAAGTAATAATTTCCAAGTTTGTTCCCCACTCTGAAGTACCCAAATATTTATCACTTCGTGATTTTGGAATTAC
>CAYTVR010000179.1:0-14650 GCA_964441245.1 uncultured Saprospiraceae bacterium
GCACATCATGCTGTTGCACGTACAGCAGAACCGAACGCGATGATTTTCCAGAAGTAAATCTACGATGGCATCCATACCCAAAGAAGTGGCTTCTTTGATCTGTTCATAAGTGGCACCAAAGGTTGCTCGCCGTAATAAATGCGCGGCCTGTTTACGATTCCAAGGACCGGAATAGGGAGTAATTCCACTGAGCAAACTTTTGCTTTTGGAATCCAGTTGATCGTTTATTTGATTTTTTTTATGCAAAGTTGATTATTTCATCCAGTCCGTTCTTCTTAATTCAGTTACTAATATGCGAAAAATAGACCAATTTTTTAAATATGACTTTGCGAAGCATGTAATTTTTACGTAATTTTTCACTTGAGTAAAATGAATTTAATTCTTTGATTCTTAATTGATTATGATCAGGTTTTAAAGAGGATTAGTATGAGTTGCACTACCTAATAATTTTTCATCTAAAAGCCTTTTTGTCTGCTAATGAATTTCTTTCTTCCTCAATCGGTTTGAAAATTACTTATTTTCGTGTCTATTTTTGATTTTGATCATTTCACTTATGTCATGTCTTAAACACTAAAAAATGACGATTATCGAAATACTTTCTAAGTTAGTTTCCTTTCCAGTATTGGGAGGACAAAGTAATATTGTGATTGCAGAATGGATAGAAGATTACCTGATTGAACACGGAATTGAGTTTACCAATGTTCCGAATGAAGATGGAAGTAAGCGATCAATTCATTGTCGGATTGGACCAGCTGTTGATGGTGGGGTGATTTTATCGGGGCACATGGATGTTGTACCAGTAGAAGGTCAAACTTGGGAAACAGATCCTTTTGTGTTGACAGATAAAGGAGATGGAAAATTATATGCTAGAGGCACTTGTGATATGAAAGGATTTTTGGCTTGTTGTTTAGCAGCACTACCTAAAATGATCCAAGCAGATTTAAAGATCCCAATCTATTTTGCTTTTTCTTATGATGAAGAAGTGGGTTGTTTAGCGGGAACCGAATTAGCGGAGCATATCAAAGCCACTTACGTGGAAAAACCCAGGTATGCATTTATTGGAGAGCCTTCTATGTTGCAACCGGTAGTTGGGCATAAAGGTATTGTGATTTATGAAACGACAGTCAATGGATCGGCAGGACATAGTAGTCGGATTAAAACGGAAGTGAGTGCCATTCATGAATCTGCAAGATTGATTTTATGGTTGGAAAATAAAATGAATAGCTTGATTGATGCTGGACGTTTAGATGATCGATTTACGCCGCCACATACTTCTATTCATTCAGGTACTTTTCAAAAAAGTGGGATTGCCCCGAATGTTATTTCTGATCATGCTATTTTCAAATGGGATGTGCGGGTTATTCCAATGGATTCGAGTCGAGAGATTTTAAAAGATTTTGAAAATCATTGCCGTGTTTTAGAAGCAAGCAATAGAAAACGATTTCCAGATTTTAAAATATCAACAACAGAATTTCATCCAGATGTAGTGCCCTTAGATACGAAAGAAAATGAATCGGTAGTCGCATTGATTCAAAAAATAGCTCAAGTAGATCAATTGTTGACGGTTGCTTATGCAGCAGAAGCAGGCCAATTTTCGGAGGTAGGTTTTGAAAGTATTATCTGTGGTCCTGGAGATATTGCACAGGCACATCGCGCCAATGAATTTATTTCGAAAGATCAGCTAGCGAAAGGAGAAGCGTTTATGGAAAGGCTGATTGCACATTGTGTGGATGATGTATCTTAATAAGTTGGTCTAAGAAGGATAAGCTTAGAAGAAAAATTTGTACTAACTATTTATACTGTCCAGATAGAGTGCTTCTACTTTATCTCTTGCCCATTGATTTTTTCGTAAAAATTTCAAACTTGATTTGATTGATGGTTCGTGTGTAAAACATCGAATCTTGATTTGTTCTCCTAATCTTTTAAATCCGTACATGGCTACTAAATATTCTAAAATATCTACTAGTTTGACGCCATGCATGGGATTGTTGGGTTGCTCATTACTCATTTCTGATTATTTTTTTCTTTCATTTTATTAGGCAAAATACCAAAGTTTGTCGTTTCTATCACTTCTCCTGGTGCTAAATTTTTCAGCTCAATATGATCGATTCGTACCCTCATTAACCGCAAGGTTGGAAATCCAACAGCGGCGGTCATTTTACGAACTTGTCTATATTTTCCTTCTCTTAAAGTGATCGATACCCATGAAGTGGGACCGTGTCTATCGTCTCTAATTTTTTTGGTGCGCGGTGCAAAATTAGGTGCTTTTGTGATCGCAAATGCGTGGCAAGGTTTTGTTTGATATTTTTTTTTGTTGATGCTAATTTCTACACCAGATTGAAGTTGTTGGACCGCATCAGGTGTAATCAATCCATCCACTTGTACGTAGTATTCCTTTTCTACTTTATTGCTGGTGATAAAGAAACTAGTTTTGCCATCAGTAGTCAATAATAGAAGACCTTCTGAATCTACATCTAATCGACCAATCGCCATCGTTTTTTCTGGAAAGGGAAATAGATCTCCCAATAACTTTTTCTTTCTCTTTTTATTATTGATAAATTGAGAGAGTACCCCAATAGGTTTGTGGATTATAAAATGACGATGCACGATGGGTTTTACTTCCTTCAAAATGAAAGATTATTGAATATTTGAAATGATGGTTGAAAATAGTTAAAACATTATTTTCGATTAAGCACCACGATATCTTGCTTGCAGACCATAGATGAAATTCCGGAGGATTTGGTCTTTACACAATCGATATTGACTTTGTTTTGGGTTTCTAAAAAATGCACTTAATTCGTGTTTACTAATACGCATGTCGGCTAATTCCAGAATAGAAAGTATGTCTACATCTTTAAGACTTAACGCAATTTTTAATTTCCTAAAAATGATATTGTTATTCAAATTTTTTTCCGGTTTGGGCGGAGGCCCTTCTCGTTTTCCTCGTCGATCAATGATAAAGCCATTGAGAAAAGTAGCCAAGTGTTTATCATAAATTCCTTTATGAATAGGATTGTCTTCTTTGCTAAGCCAAATGAGGATTTGTTCTTTACTGACTTCTTCACCTCCTAAAGCAAACAGATTGACCATTTGAGTATCTGAAAAGTTAAATGCAAATCGAAGACGTCTGAAAATATCGCTATTGTTCATTTAGAATGATTAGTTGAAAATTGCCATTTAAAAGAGCAACAAAGATAATCGAATGTTTTAGAATTTAGTCATGATCAACTTCACAGGATTGGAGACTCGAATGATTCGAGAATGTAGCAAATATTTTGAATTGTTTTTTAAAATCAGATGCTCGATATCAATGACTATTAATGCCTTGGATTTGATAATTTTTTTTGAAAGTATTATTAAATAACTTTTGCTGATAAATCTGCTCTAACTTTTCTTGGGTATGGGGCGCGCTCAAGTTTTTTTCATAAAAATAATAAAAAGTAGATCTTCCCATATTTTTATAAAATTAATTCACTAGTCAAAACCCAATAAAAATTTGATTGCAAATATGAACATATATTCATATCTTTGAATTATGGAATCTAACAAACATGCTGTAATAGATAAAGAGCTAAGTGATAAACTGAAAAAAGTCGCTTATATTTTAAAAACAATTGCGCATCCAACTCGATTAGGTATTGTACATTTATTAGAACAACATCCTAGGCTTTCAGTTGGTTCGATTTGTGAGATGTTGGATGCTGAACAATCATTGACTTCTCATCATTTGCAGAATATGCGATTAAAAGGAATTTTAACCGTAAAGCGAGAAGGAAGAAGTATGATGTATTCCTTAAAAGAAAAGAAAATATCCACGATTATTGAGTGTTTGGAAAATTGTGAATGCAATATGTAAAATCAATTATTATTTAGTTGATAAGATATTGCTTTTCCTTTTCATTGAATAGAAGTGCTGTCAGCACTTTTTTTTGTGAGTACAGTTATTGAAAAAATAAATATGAATATAAAGGAATGGATACCAATACTCAGTTGGTTACCAAAATATTCTAATAAACAACTAAAAGGTGATCTTGCCGCAGGTCTCACGGTAGGAGTGATGTTGATTCCTCAAGGAATGGCTTATGCCATGCTAGCTGGTTTACCTCCTATATATGGACTGTATGCTTCTATTTTACCATTGATATTATATGCGATTTTGGGCACTAGTCGACAATTGGCGGTTGGACCAGTGGCTATGGTGTCTTTATTGGTAGCAGCAGGCGTTGGAGCCTTAGCAGAAGCAGGAAGTACAGAATATATCAATCTAGCCATTTTATTAGCTATGATGGTAGGTGTTATTCAACTTTTGATGGGATTATTTCGATTAGGTTTTTTAGTTAATTTTTTATCTCATCCAGTGGTTAGTGGTTTTACTTCAGCAGCAGCATTGATTATTGGTTTCAGCCAGCTAAAGCATTTATTAGGAATTGACATTCCTCGATCTAATCATATTTACAAAATAATTGGGAATGCATTTCGAGAGATAGGAGCCATTAATCTCTATACATTGTGCATTGGCATAGCAGCAATACTGCTTATTCTTTTTATTAAAAAAAGTAAAACTCGTATTCCTGGTCCTTTGGTAGCAGTTACTTTTGGTGTATTAGTGGTTTGGTTTTTCGGAGCTCATGAAGAAGGAGTAAAAATAGTTGGAGAAGTACCAGAAGGACTTCCTTTTTTCGTATTACCAACTTTTGAGTTGACTCAAATTAAAACACTTTTACCAATCGCTTTGGCCATTTCATTTATAAGTTTTATGGAATCTGTAGCGGTTGCAAAAGCCATACAAAGCAAGCATAAAGATTATGAAATAGTACCCAATCAAGAGCTTATAGCATTAGGTGTTGCGAATATTGGAGGATCTTTATTGCAAGCTTTTCCTACCACAGGAGGTTTTTCTAGAACAGCGGTTAATGATCAATCAGGAGCTAAAACTGGAATGGCCTCTATATTTAGTGCTAGTCTGATTATATTGACCTTATTGTTTTTAACACCATTATTTTATTATTTACCTAAGGCAATTCTGGCATCAGTCATCATGGTTGCTGTTTTTGGTTTGATTGATTACAAAGAAGCAATATATTTGTGGAAACATTACCGACCAGATTTTTGGATGCTGATGGTCACCTTTGTTGGTACCTTATTCCTAGGAATAGAGGAAGGTGTATTGATAGGCGCATTACTTTCATTAGCGATGATGATTTACCAAACGACTCAACCGCATGTTGCTAATTTAGGAAAGTTACCAGGAGTACCGCATTACCGAAATATTAGCCGTTTTGATGATTTGGAAATTAGAAAAGAAATTTTAATAGTGCGATTTGATGCTCGATTATATTATGCCAATGTTAGTTATTTTTTAGATGAACTAAAACAGCGAATAGAGCATAAAGGAAAGGAGCTTGAATTATTTATTTTAGATGCCACATCCATAAATGGTCTGGATAGTACCGGGATTCATGCTTTGGAGGAATTAGCCGCTTATTGCGAAATTCGAAAAATCGAAATAAGGATAGTAGGACTCAAAGGACCATTGAGAGATATTTTTCACCGCAGTGAAATTTTTTCTAAATGGGGGAAGGAGAAGTTTTTTCTAAAAACGCAACATGCCGTAGATCAATTTGATAAAAAAACAATTGACCAATTAAAAAGATACTCATTGCAAACCAACGAAAAAAAAGATAATGAAAATTAGAATCCTTGGAAATTCTATTAGATTGAGATTGACACAATCGGAAGTACAAACATTCCTAGAAATAGGAAAGGTTAAAGAAAGGATCAAATTTGGTCCACCTTCTTTTAAACAACTGACCTACTCCGTTCAAAAAGCAGATATCCCTTTGATTCATGCTGCATTTAGTTTAAATGAAATATCCATCTTGATTCCAAGCTTAGTAGTGGATCAATGGGCCAAAAGTGACCAAGTCAGTTTGGCAAAACAAATGTTGATTGGAGAAGAGGAGTATTTAAAAGTTTTAGTTGAAAAAGACTTCAAATGTTTAACACATAGAGGAGGAGAAGATGAAACAGATATGTACCCTCACCCTAACAAAGATTCTTCGCATTAGTAAAGTGCTTTACAAAACAGCTTTCTAACTATATTTCCTAAACATAATTTATTGCGATCTGTTCCGGTTGGGATACTTTTGTGATAATTAAAAAATATATTGCACCCTTTTAAACCATAATTATCTAGTTGATTAAAATTGATAAAATAGACTTAGAAAAAAAAATTGATCCTTATGAAAAATTTTGCCATTATTTTATTATTTAATTTGTTAGCGACTTCTGTCTGGGCGCAACTTTCTAATGGAAGCGTTGCACCTAACTGGACACTTGTCGACATCAATGGAAATTCGCATACTTTGTATGATTATCTTGACAATGGAAAAACGGTATATATCGATTTTTCCGCAACCTGGTGTAGCACCTGCTGGAATTATCATCAAACCCATGCATTGGAAGATTTATACCAAATGTTTGGACCTGATGGTACAGACCAAGTGATGGTGTTTTTTATAGAAGGAGAAGCTAACTCCAACACCAATTGTCTGACGGATACCAACGGATGTAACAACAATACTCAAGGTGATTGGACAGAAGGGGTCTCTCATCCAATCATCGATGACGCTTCTATCAATGGCTTATATGAAATTAATGGTTTTCCGACCATATATGGAATTTGCTCTGATCGGATTGTCACCAGATTAGGTAGAGATGACGTTGAAGAATTGACGGAATTTCTAGTAGATGATTGTATTGGTGAAGTGGATTTTCAAGATGCTGATGTGACTGATGAATCTTGTTTTGGCGCAGCAGATGGTGAAATTGATATTGATGTCGATGGAGGACCTGAGCCATTTACTTTTTTATGGAGCAATGGAGCAACGACCGAGGATATTGAAAATTTAGCGCAGGGAACTTATACCTGTACGATCACCAATTCAACTGGAACCACAGCAGTTACGGAATCTATTACAGTCAATGGACCCGCTGATGGCTTGGTTGTCGAATTAAATGCTGTACAGGATGTTACTTGTAATAATTCTCAAGGAGCTATCCAAATTTCAGTGAGCGGAGGAGCTACTCCTTATGATTATGATTGGAGTAATGGGGCGTCCTCCCAAGATTTAGATAATATACCTGCAGGAAATTATTCTATCACAGTGACAGATGACGATGGTTGTGATCAGGTCATTAGTAATATCGAAGTTACCCAACCAGCGATGCCTAGCGTCTCTGTTCAAGTAAGTGCTCAATTGACTTGCGACCCAGCTGGCGTGAGCATTAGCGGAGCGGTAAATAATGAAGGAAATAATCCTGCTTATGAATGGTCTACTTCTAATGGGAATATTGTAAGTGGAGGCAATAGTCTAGTTGTTACCGTCGATGCTCCAGGAATGTACACTTTGCTTGTATCTAATACTGACAATGGATGTACAGTGATGACTTCCGCTGTAGTCACAGAAGTTCCAGCCTTGAACGTAGGTGTTTCCAGTCAAATGGATAATGATTGTAATGGTGATTCAAATGGATCAATCTCAGCTTCTGTTTCAGGAGGAAATATGCCTTATGTGTATATGTGGTCGAATGGTGCAACAGGAAGCAACAATACCAATTTAACAGCAGGTAATTATAAGCTTACGGTCACGGATACTGATGGATGTACGGAAACTTTAGAGGTGGACATCGAAGAACCAACGGTCCTTGCTGTAAGTGTAAATAACCAATCTGACGTCCTATGTTTTAATGAATCTAATGGATCAGCAAGCTTAAATGTATCAGGTGGAGTTGGTAGTTATTCCTATAACTGGTCCGATGGTGGATCAGGAAATAGTAGAGGGAATTTATCAGCAGGAACTTTTATTATTACGGTAACAGATGGCAATGCTTGTACGGAAATGATCTCTGTAATGGTTGAACAACCAATGGCTTTGACTTCCAACGTAACCACCGTTGGTGAATCTGCATTGAATGCCAATGATGGCTCTGCTAGTGTTGCTCCAATGGGCGGAACAAGTCCTTACTCCTTTGCTTGGAGTTCCGGATCTAGTATGGCAACAGTCAATGATCTTGCTGCAGGAAACTATACCGTAACCGTTACAGATGCCAATGATTGCTCTAGTATTGGAAGTGGAGTAGTGAGTGATTTTGATTGTGCGATTAGTGCCAATATTGTTGGTGAAAATGTTTTATGCAATGGAGAGGCAAGTGGTTCGGCTACGGCGCAAATAGCTGGAGGAAATGCCCCATTTACTTATGAATGGTCTAATAGTGGATCCACTCAGATGATCAATGATTTGATTGCTGGTACTTATACTTTGACTGTGACAGATAATAATGGTTGTCCAACGGTGGCTAGTATTTCTATCATGGAGCCAATGATGTTGGCAGGTGGTATTTCTTCTAGCGATGAAACTAGCTTTAATGCTAATGATGGTACTGCCAGTGTAGAAGGTATGGGAGGAACTGCTCCGTATAGTTATTCCTGGAGTAATGGATCAACCATGTCAATGATTAATAATTTGTCTCCTGATACTTATGCCGTGACGATTACAGATTCTAACAATTGTACGACCATACGCAATACAAATGTCGATGCTTTTGATTGTACCATTTCTTCTACGATTGCTGGTCAAGATGTTTTATGTAACGGAGAAGCGAGTGGTTCGGCTATGACGCAAATATCAGGTGGGAATGCTCCTTTTACCTATCAATGGTCGAATGGTGGTACTACTCCAATGATTAGTAGTTTGGTTGCAGGGACGTATGATTTGACTTTGGCAGACAATAACAATTGTCAAATATTCAGTAGTGTCTCTATTTCAGAACCTACGCTTTTAACGAGCAATGTTTCTTCTACAAATGAAACAGGAGCGAATGCCAATGATGGAACCGCCAGCGCAGAAGGTATGGGAGGAACTGCTCCATATGCTTACTTATGGAGTAATGGTGGAATGATGCCAACCATTAGTAATTTAACCCCAGGCACTTATGAAGTTACGGTAACGGATGCCAATAATTGTTCTTCGATTGGAAGTGTGGCAACAAGTGCATTTGATTGTACGCTTTCTACCACTATAACGGGTGAAAATCTTGCATGTAATGGTTTTTCAACTGGAACAGCTATGGTAGAAACAACAGGAGGAGCAACACCATTTACGTACATTTGGTCTAATGGAGCTACTGAAGCTATGATTAATGATTTGGCTGCAGGTTCTTATACCGTTACAGTGACGGACGCCAATGATTGTCCAACTATTAATACCATAATGATTAGTGAACCTTCAGCGATTACTTTTACTGTAAACACAATTACTAATGATATGGACGCTAATGGTTCAGGAGCAATTGATGTAGAAGTAGAAGGCGGTACTGGACCATTTGTAATTGAATGGAGTGTTGATGGAACGGTGGTAAGTATGGACGAAGATCCTTCTGGATTAATGGCTGGTGATTATACTTGTTTGATTACTGATAGTAATGATTGTACCTTTACTTCTGAAGTGGTCACCGTTGATAATTTGACAAATTTGACCGAACAAAATTTAGAACAAAAAATTCGATTATTCCCGAATCCAACAAAAGGAAATGTTCATATACACATGAATTTTGAAGAGGCTTATGAAGTAGAAATGTCTCTTTTGAATGTAACCGGAAAACAATTGTTAGGGACTTTGAACCAACAATCTTCCATTCATCATTTAGAATTGAATCTTGCAGATTATCCTAAAGGATTATACTTTGTAAAAATGAGAGTAGGAGAGTCTGTTATCACTAAAAAGATCATTGTTCGTTAAATAAATATAAGCTTGAGTAGGAGGGATTTGCCGAAAGGCACCATACGAAGTTTATTCTTTTAATTCTGTAACTACAAAAAAATATCGGCTTACTAAATCAATTAGTGAGCCGATATTTTTTTCGATTTTTACCAAATAAATTTGGTAGAGCTGTTAGAAAATACCAGCGATAATGAAATAAATAGCTAGCCATAGTAAGAGAGAAATAATTGCTCCTGCTTGAGAACCAATTGCGGTTGAACTTCTTTTTACTGACATAGTTTTGGGTTTTGCAATTCTATTCCATAGAACTTCGGTAAATGGTAGAATTTTTTAAGAAATAGGTAATTAAAATTCAACAAGGGGAAAATAAAAATGCAAAGTCTAATAATAACGTATAGGTATAAAAATATATTATGATTTTATTGTATTTTTTATTTCAGGTATTACGTTCGAAAAAGAAATTATGTTACTTTTTAATATAGGATAATATTTTATAATGTTATTAATTGTTGGTATTCAGTTCTTTATGCATGCGTGTTGAGTTGTTCATTTTTGTCTAATCAATCCTTCTTGAACAACAGAGGCCACTAAATGTCCTTCCTGATTAAAAATATTTCCTCTTGAAAAACCTCTAGATCCCGATGCACTTGGACTATCTGTAGCATAAAGTAACCAATCGTCAATCCTAAATTTTCTATGAAACCAAATGGCATGATCGATGCTTGCAAAGAATAGTTTTTTGCGATTTAAGATATCATGATGTGGTAAAACAGCAGTAGTTAGTAAATTGTAATCCGAAGCATAGGCCAAGATTTGATGTTGCATGGGAAGGTCAATATTCACCTTGTCTTGAGCTCTCATCCAAACATGGCGATAAGGTTGAGCTGGTTTGGATAAGTCTTTGTAAAAGTTTTCTACTGGCCGAAATTCAATAGCATTCGGATGAAGAATAGTCAGTCTTTTATAAAGTTCAGGATGCATTTTTTTTAATGGCTTGAGCTGGTCGTAATCCGGTAATAAGGAATCTGGAGGGAGCACATTGGGTATGGTAATTTGATGATCAATACCTGCTTGCTCTAATTGGAAAGAAGCTGACATATTAAAGATCGCCTTTCCTTTTTGAAAAGCAACTACGCGTCGAGTGGTGAAACTTCCTCCATCTCTTATGGTGTCTACTTCATAAGTGATGGGAACTTCAATATCTCCAGCAAGAATAAAATAGCCATGCATGGAATGGGTAAATCGATCATCTGGAACGGTTTGATATGCAGCATGTAAAGCTTGTCCCAATACTTGTCCACCAAAAACTCTTTTCCAAGGTGTTTTATAATTGTTACCTACAAAACGACGATTATCGATCGGTTCTAAAGTCAGTAGTTCGATTAATTCTTTTATGGTTTTCATGTGTTTGAATTTGTGTCCTAGAATTAATCTACAATTACATTTTTGACTCGACCGACTTCTCCTGAATGTAGCATCACTTTTATTCCGTGAGGATGATTGGTCGATTTTGTTAATATTCGTTTGACAATTCCATCCGTCAAATCTCCAGTTCGTTGGTCTTGCTTTTGAACGATTTCTACAAAATCTCCAATCTGAATGTTTGATCTTTTTCGACCGTCTAATTTTTCGTTTTCCATTTTATAATTTTAAAAAGTACATAGTATTTTAGTTTCCAAAAGGGACCACTGATTTTGTGTCGTATTTTGGCCAATCAAATTTAATTGCTTGTCAAAGCAAAGTATTATAAGAGTAACTGATTTCAAACTACTTATTTTTTTGAGCTTGCGCAAAAATCTGTTCTAAAGCGTCTTTCTCAATTTGTACAGTCAGGTCCAAAATCAGTTGTCTATCTTTTTCAGGTAACTGATCAAATAATTTATTCCCTTCAACAATTAGATCACGACCAATCACTAAGGCTTTGACTTCTATTTCGGTATAAATATTCGGTCGCTTTTTCATTTTACTAATCAGATGCTCTACAATCTCAATGATCTTTTCAATCAATTTTCTATCATGCATAAACTCAAACATCGATTGATTGTTCACTATAAATTGTTGAATATCTTTTTGAGAAAGTGAAGCAATTAATTGTTCGATATCTGCCGTCGTGAAAGGAGGTGTAATAGATGAAGCAATGGCATTGTTCACCAATTTTTTTTCAAAATCAGTGGCTGTTCGGAATGATCTTAAAGCGCTAAGACCAGCTTTTAGAATTTTAGGTAAATGCCTTCCGTATTTAAAAAGTAGCCGACTTGAGTCAATAAGAATGCGCAATAACTTTTCAGGATGCTTAATATAGTTATCTAAATTTTGAAAAGCTTCATCAAGTTCTTTTCGTTTGGTAGGAGCAGGATAAATATGTTTTAGAAAATATTCTTTAAATAAGGTCGTCCTTGTTTCGTTGAATGAAGTAGGTAATTCATATCTCTGATTCAATTGTTTGTATTGATATCTTTCCACAATAATCTTCCGATATGCTATAATGACTTCTTCTAAAATTTGCTGCTCCGACATATGTTGACTTTAAGAAAAATCCACTTTCCTATTAAGGTATTTGACCAAGTATTATTTTATTATTGCTTCGCAAAAAATGATGAAATTTAGGTGTCAAAAATAGTATTTATCCTTAAATTCAAGGCTATGAATGACTTGGTTTTTCCTTAAAAATTGATTGAATTCATGAAGATTGAATGGATTGGTATCTTTGAAGGATTGAAAAGGTAACAAAATCAATGATTGTTATCACGATTTTTTGGTTTTGTAAAAAGAAAAGATGTACTTAGCGAATTCATCGTTTTGCGTGTTATTTACTGCTATTATAAACCAACAAATTTGCTTTTGATTAAGCGAATAAAATTACATGGGTACACCTCAAATCTGTATTATTATTAAGTCTTTGGCCAATGGAGGGGCTGAAAAACAAAGCATTCTTCTTGCTAAGGCATTGAAAGAAGAGTATGCCGTGCATTATGTTGTTTTAAATGATGATCCAAAGCATCATGCGCATCTCAGTAATCTAGCTTTATATAATATTGAGCATACCTATTTGGAAGGGAATCCAGCCTTCAAAATGCGACAATTTATTGGATTATTGAAGTCGAAAAAAATAAACCTTCTCTTTACTTTTCTACCAGGTGATACTTTTTTTGCTTCCATTGCGGGTCGATTAGCCGGTGTAAAATATATCTATGGTGGTTTGAGAAATGCTCAAATTCCGGAATGGACAAAACGCTTTGGTTTAAAAATCGTCCATAATTTCTTGCTAAATGGAACCATCTCGAATTCAGTCACTGGAAAAGATTTTTACAAGAATCATGGTTTTAAAGATGAAAAAACGTTAGTCATTCATAATGGTTTTGTGATAGATACCAAATACCGAAAACGTTCCAATCCTAAAACAATAACTATTCTTTCCGTTGGCCGATTTGTTGCTCAAAAAGATTATGAAACGGCTATTCAAACCATTGCCTTATTAAAAGAATCAACCAAACTTGGTAAAACTTTTCGATACATCATTATTGGCGAAGGCCAACTAGAAAAGGAAGTCAGAGATTGGATAAAATCTTATGGCTGTGAAAACATTATTGAATTGGTTATTGACCCGGATAACATCGCAGCATACTATCAAAAAGCAGATATTTATTTTTGTAGTTCAATATTCGAAGGGCTTTCGAATACTTTGATTGAAGCTTCTAGTTTTTCTTTACCTATAGTGGCTACTGATGCTGGAGATAATAACCAATTGGTTCTTGATGGTAAAAATGGTTACGTTACTCCAATAAAAGCGATTCCTCAATTGGTGGAAAAATTGACTTTGTTGATCAATGATTATGAAAAGCGATTAGAAATGGGGAAAGCAGGATTTGAACATTTAAACGCTTTTTTTTCTTATGAAAAATTTCGTCAAAATTATTTGGATTTGATTCAGCAATTGGACTTTGAAAATTAAACCATACACTCTATAATACGATATTATGATCTTGTCTAGCTTGCGGTTGAGGAATTTTCCGGAGGATGAAAAAGATAAATTTCCATGGACTTTACCAATTGTCAAGGAATTGGAAGAATTGGTTTTTGAAAAAAATATCAGTTTTTTCGTTGGAGAAAATGGAAGTGGTAAATCTACCATCCTAGAAGGAATTGCTGCTTATACTGAAGTCCCATTAGCTGGGAGTTTTCGATTGGAAGATGATGCTTCTTTGGCGGCGGCCAATCGTTTAGCAGATTATTTATCGATCAGATATGCGGAGAAAACACATCACGGTTTTTTCGTCAGAGCAGAAGACTTTATTGGATTTTCGAGACACATCAAAAAACAAATTCAAGAACTAGATGAGGAAATAGAAGAAGTCAAAGAGAACTTTAAAGGAGGTGATCTGAAGTTGACTCTAGGTCCATTAGAAGGAGAAAAAAATAACTATATTAATCGATATACCAAGGATCTAGAAGCCATGTCTCATGGTGAGGGATTTATGCAGTTTTTTACTTCTCGTATTACTGGTAAAGGACTCTATTTGATCGATGAACCCGAAGCTGCGCTTTCGCCAACTCGCCAATTAAGTTTACTCGCTTTGATCATCGAAAAAGTAAAAGAAACGGGTTCCCATTTCGTTATTGCCACCCATTCACCGATTATCATGTCGGCACCTAATTCTGAAGTTTTTTATTTCCAAGACGGAAAAATATTAAAAATCAATTACAAAGAAACGGAGCATTATTTACTGACAAAAGCAATCCTAGATGAACCTGATCGAGTGATGAAAGAATTGGGGGAGTAGTAGGTACTTGTTGTTAGTTGTTTGTTACTTGACCTAATAATCAATAATCAATAATCAATAATCAATAATCAATAATCAATAATCAAT
>CAYTVR010000180.1:0-14641 GCA_964441245.1 uncultured Saprospiraceae bacterium
CTCGCTTTCCCGGCCGGCGGTCCCTCCCCTCCCCGCAGGCGTTGGCGTACGACGGACCAGCGTACCGAGGCAAAAAGAGTCCAAGGTGCACCAGTAAAACCAATTAAAGGTACTCGACCAGCAAGACCTGCCTTGGTTGCTTTTAAAGCATCATAAACATATTCTAGATTAGCTGCAGCTTCTTCTCCATCTAATAAGTGATCAATATCCTTTGCGGTTTGGATCGTTTTAGGAAAAAGCGGACCTTTTTTCTCAATAAGTTCATAATCCAAGCCCATTGCTTCAGGTATTACAAGTATATCCGAAAATATAATAGCCGCATCTACCCCCAATTCATCTACAGGTTGGATGGTCACTTCTGCTGCTAAATCCGGGGTAGACACCAATTCCTTAAAGCCCGATAACTTAGCTCTCAAAGCACGGTATTGAGGCAACACTCTACCTGCTTGTCTCATTAACCAAATTGGAGGTCGATCACTGACTTCACCACGTGCTACTCTTAATAATAAATCGTTCTGAATTTCCATGCCGCAATATTAGGAATATATTCTTATTAAAAAGAGTGCCATTTCAGTATTTTACTTCATTTTGACAATTCATCTTTATTCAATCATTGATCAAGATATGGCTATCTAAAATCAAAAATGGGTTAAGCAATTCAAGATTACTTAACCCAATAACGGTAATTCTTTAAGGTAGTCAAATAGTGTTTAAATTAGAGGTTATTGACCGTTTTTAGTTTTTGGTTTAAATGTTCTAAAGATAAGGGCTATCCTTTTCTAATGACATTTATTTTACCATCTTCGCCATAAAGCTCTCTTGATCGCTTGTTATAAGCCATCGCAGCCTCTTCAGCTGTTGCATACATTCCAATATGAACAGATCTTCTGTTGATTGAAATAACCGCACGAAAACGATTGTTTTCCTTGTAAACACCAGTGTAACCAACCTTACTGCTGGTTTTTCTTTGTCGACTAGCTACAGATCGGGATCTCCAAACAATATTGTCAGCACGACAATCCAATTTGTCTCCGTTTACAGCTCCAACTAAGTTTTTCTTTTTACTTTTTTGGCGAGGAAGGAATTTCTCAGCGATTAGCTTGTGTAAATAGATGGTTTCTGTTTTGTAACCACCACCAGCCTTTGGCCAAGTTTTTTGAAATACAGCGCAACCGCTGGAATGTTTTCTCAGATTGTTAATGAAATCAACTTTCACGAGATAGGCATCTGTGGTCAGGTATTCATAGACTTTATCGTCTAATAGAACCGTGTCAGATGCGTTCTTTAGTTTAACTTTGTACAGCACTCTCTCAAGAATTTTAAAAAATTAAAAAATAAATTTGTTTACTATTTAAGTTTCGATCTTTTTTGCAAAAAACTTAACTTAATATTTATTTAATAACCCAGCCTTATAATTAAAATATTTTGCCTTCTAATTTAATTATTCAACAATATAGCAAATATTAATATTAGTTCAAGTCTTTTTCAAAAAAAACGACCATAATATACGTATAACACGTATAAGTGTACGATTTGTTTTATTGCAGTCGAAAAAACGTGATTTCTGAACCTTAAATTTAAGGGAAGTAGAAAAGTCAATACTGGAAACCTATGTTTTATTGAAATATAACCGTCAAATTGTTTCCTCGCGTATCTTTTTTGTTTGTAGAAAGAACAAAATATAATCCAATTTTGTTCAATCACAAATTTGTATATTGCTCGCAGGCAATATAGCTTTTTTTTAGTAAAAAAATATTTTTTTTCAATGACTCAGGACCAATTATATATTAAACGCTGTTTTGACTTAGCCAAACTTGGAATTGGAAACACTTCTCCCAATCCTATTGTTGGAAGTGTAATCATACATAATAATCGAATCATTGGTGAAGGATTCCACAAACGTTATGGTGGTGCTCATGCAGAGGTTGAAGCAGTCAAAAGCATTAGACCAAAAAATGCCGCAAAAATCTCTAAATCAACTATTTATGTCTCATTCGAGCCTTGCAACATCTATGGTAAAACGCCGCCATGTTCGGAATTAATCTTGAAAAAAGGCATTCCTAATATTGTCATTTCTGCTCAGGATAAAACTCCAGGTGTGAATGGTCTGAGTGTAGAAAAATTAAAAAAAGCGGGTAGATCCGTCACTACCAAAGTCCTAGAAAAAGAAGGAATATCCATAGGAAAAATCAGGAATACTTTTGTCACCAAAAAGAGACCTTATATCATTATCAAATTCGCTAAAAGTTTGGATGGATTTATTGGAAAAGAAGACCAAGCGATTTGGATGACCAATCCAATATCAAAACGACTGACCCATAAATGGAGAAGTGAAGTTAGCGCAATTATGGTAGGGACCAACACCGCTTTAGTTGACAATCCTCGCTTGTCCAACCGCTTGTATTTTGGAAAATCACCACTTCGTATTGTATTAGATAAGAAAGGACGACTCCCCCACTCTTTAGCTTTATTTGATGCGAGTTGTCCGACTTGGATTATTGGTGAAGGAAGCAAACACTCCTCAAAGAAAAATCTTGATTTTATTTCAATGGATTTTGATGAAAAGCTCATTCCTAATTTGTTAAATAAACTTTGGGAAGAAAAACACGACACCTTGTTAGTTGAAGGTGGAGCAAAATTGATCCAAAGTTTTATACAAATGGGATTATGGGATGAAATCAGAATGTTCACTGCTAATAAAACTCTCGGAGAAGGTATTCAAGCTCCTATCATCAATTTCGCTAGAAAAGAAATCCATCAAATCGGATCTGATCAATTAGAAATTTTTCGCCAAAATAGTTGATGTTTTTATTAGTTCTTTTAAATTTAGAGATTTCGTTTCGGATCAAAAAAACAGTACATTACATTTCAAAAGAAGAAAAAGCTATTAACGTATTGCTCAAGATTCATAATCAATAAATTGAAAAGAGTTTTTTACTTCTCAATTTAATTAAAAGACACGAAAAAAATTAGACCATTTAAATGTCCCTTTTGGCTAAAAAAGCAAAATCTAGGATTAAAAATTATGATTTATTTGAGATTTGAGCACCTATTTACGCATTAAGCGTTAATCTTTTATTAAAGTAGCCTGTAATGATGTGTAAAAGCTTGTTTTTGTAGTTTAAATGTTGGTAAATTTGTACAGAATGGACTTGAAAAAAAATATTAAAGAATGAGAAATTATATTCTCCTTACAATAAGCACAATACTTTCCTTTTCGATATTTTCCTTTAAGGTTGCTGAACAACCGACGACTACTTTTCCCGAAAGCAATATCAATTGGATGACTTTCGAGGAAGCGGCTGCAAAAATGGAAGTTGAAAAAAGAAAGATTGTAGTTGATATATATACCGATTGGTGTGGTTGGTGTAAACATATGGATAAAACAACTTTTCAAAAAGAACATATCGCCAATTATATCAACAAGACCTTCTACCCCGTAAAATTAAACGCAGAACAGAGAGCTGCTATCACTGTAGGTGAAAAAACATATAAATACATTAAAGGAAATGGAAAAGAAAGAGGCTATCACGAATTAGCCATGGCCATTTCAATGGGTCGATTGACTTTCCCAACTGTTGTTTTTATTGATGAAAATATCAGAGTACTTCAACCACTTCCGGGCTACAAAGATCCTGAATCATTTGAAATGATTATGACCTACTACGGAAACGATCATTTCAAACAGACGCCTTGGTCTAAATACCAAAGCAGCTATATCCCAATGGTAGAACAAGCGAAACCTCAATTGATTTCCGATTAAATAATTTCCCCTTTAGCCACTATACCTGGATAAGTGGCTTTTATTTCAGATAAAACACAGAACAGAAAGAGATCCTAGGATCTCCATAAGGAAAGGGCTGACAAATTTATTTTGTCAGCCCTTCCTTTTTAAAATATCAGGAATCAAATGGTCTTAAAACCATCCTTTTTTCCTTGTCGATCTTCTTCTAGTTGTTTTGATACCTAATACACCAAGCAAACCTCTGGTCAATTCTCTGGCGACTGTTCTACCGATTTGGCGAGTAGTTGTGTTGCTCATCACTTTTTCCATCGTACTCTTTTCCGCTCGACGGCTACTAGATCTTCCTTTCTTTTGCTGCTTTTTCATCTTCTCTTGATGCTCTGCTTCATTGGCTTCTTCAATCTTACCTCCTAATATCTCATAGGCGCTTTCGCGATCAATGACTTCATTGTACTTATCGATGATATTAGATTGAGCAAGAATACCATCAATTTCTTTAGTCGTTAAAACGTCCATTCTCGAAAAAGGCGCTCTAAGCATCGTGTGCGCAAGTGGTGTTGGAATACCCTTTTCATTTAAAGTCGTTACTAAGGCTTCTCCAATACCTAATTCAGTCAATAATTGCTCTGTTTTATAGTAATCTGTAATCGGATAATTTTGAGAAGCCATTTTAATAGCTTTTCTATCCTTGGCGGTAAATGCTCTTAGTGCGTGTTGAATTTTCAGTCCCAACTGGCCCAATACATCTTCAGGAATATCATCCGGATTTTGAGTGACAAAGAAAAGACCAACTCCTTTTGATCGGATTAATTTAACGATTGCTTCAATCTGACTCAATAGGGCTTTGGAGGCTTCATTGAAAACTAAATGAGCTTCATCTATAAAAATAACCAACTTAGGTCGATCTAAATCTCCTTCTTCCGGTAAAGTAGCATAGACTTCTGCTAACATCTGCAACATAAAGGTCGAGAATAATTTAGGCTTGTCCTGAATATCTGTTAATCGTAAAATTGAAACCATCCCTTTTCCATTCTCATCAATTCGACAAAGATCTTCCACTTCAAAAGAACGTTCTCCAAAGAAGACTTCCGCTCCTTGCTGCTCTAATTCTACAATTTTTCGTAAGATAGATCCAACAGAAGAAGTGGCGATTCGACCATAGTCTTTTGAAAACTCCTCTTTCCCTGCATCAGTGGCATACTGTAGAGCTTTTTTCAAGTCTTTCAAATCTAATAAAGGGAAATTATTGTCATCGCAGTATTTGAAAATTACAGCGATAATACCCGACTGTGTTTCCGTAAGGTCTAATATTTTAGAAAATAAAACAGGACCAAATTCAGTTACCGTTGCTCTCAATCGAGCTCCCTTCTCTTCTGATAAAGTCAAAAATTCTACTGGACTTGAGCCAGCTTGAAATGGAATTCCGATTTTCGCATGCCGCTCATCAATTTTGGGGTGACCACCGCTCGGCACTGCAATTCCACTCAAATCTCCTTTTATATCCATCAATAAAGACGGTACTCCATTCAAAGAAAGTTGTTCTGCAACAATCTGCAATGTTTTGGTCTTTCCTGATCCTGTAGCTCCAGCAATCAGTCCATGACGGTTCATCATTTTCAATGGCAATTGCACCAAAGCGCCTTCGATCACTTCTCCATCCAACATTGCTCCACCCAATTGGATGGTCGGACCTTCAAATGTATAACCATCATTGATATCAGTTATAAACTTCTCTTTACTTGACATAATTATTTATTAATTTATTTGCTTAAGTTTTGGACATATACATTTTCGTACTTTCATACGATGTTTTTTAGACTGAAGTTTCTTTTTTAAGTAACGTAAATAGATATTTAGTTGTTGGGGCAAAGAACTAAAAAAACATCAACCGCCAACTAATCATCTCCTTCGATTCCAATCCTCTACCCTTTCTTGGTATCGCTTATTATTGAAGGGCCATTTTTTCAAATCAAATTGGCTTTCTAAAGATTCCTCTAAGTCATCCTCTACTAGTCCATGGAAAAAATCAATTCCAGTCATGGCTTCAATCTTATCAACAGAGACCGTGTAAGCCCAAAGTTCTTTCGTACTAATTTCATTAGGGATAAGAAATCCAATAGCCTTGTCTTCAGGATCATCAATATCTAGAATCACTTTGTAAAATAAATCAGGAACAGAGACCTCATTACCACCAATTTTTTCTCGGATACTATGCGTCAAAATTGGTCCTGTGGCAATATAAAGTCTATTATTTTTTTTGGCCCAATCGCGTACGGTTTCTTCAAGTTCTCTCCATACTCCTCCGTTGAAATTGCTGATTTGAGGACTCATGTTACTCATGTAAAAAGTCTCAGACATGGCTTCTTCATTAAATGCCATATCAGCAGCCGGTACTAAGTGCCCTCGATCATAACCAGAGCCGGAATAATCTCTTTTAGAAGCCGAAGCTTTACGAACTCTTGGATCTGGTCGAAAGTTATTACCTCTTTCTACATTTGGCACATACAATTCATCTTTGGTTAACACATAGGCGACCCATTCCGCTTGTTCATGTTCTTCAGAGTACGAAAGGGCATAATAGTTATGTTTGATGACTTGACCTGTAGTGGAAGTTGGTAATATTTCATCTGCTACGGGCATTTGGCCTGGTTCAGAAGGCCCCTTTGGTCCTGACTTTGGAGTTGAGGGACTAGAGGTCTCTGTTGTTTTCTCATTTCCCATCATGTCTTCCACCTGCTCTACTGCATCTGAAAAAGAACCTCCAGTTCCGCTGAATTGATTATAACCCCAAAATAGACCCGCTAAAACAACCGCAAAAATACCTATTTTCGCCATCATTCCTCCACCAGCATTTGAGGATTGTTTGGTATGATTTCTCCTTAATTTAGCCATTGAGTAAGTATGTTTAGTGTTTCAAAAGTGAATATTTCAACTTAAAATCCAAATTTAATAAAAAACACTCATATGAACCTACTTCTTCTAACCATTACTGAAGAGAAAGAATAAACGGAGCAATAGCCAGTCATCCTCAATTTTAATATTCAACTAATATGGTAAGAAGCGTATCAAGGGTACTTCTTACTTACGATTTAATACTTAAAGCTTTTTACCTATACCCCTTTTAGCTAGAGCAAACTAACAGCTCTGTTCTTTTAACAAACGCTGTATCTTATGGGATAACTCATGATTATTGGCCGATTTCAAAACCCAAATTTTCAACAATATCTTATGATTACCAATTAAAAAGTCTTCCGAAATGATTTCGAAAGACTTAACACCAACTGGTGTTCTTATAACGTGTATGTGGGTGGTGATTCAGATTTTTTTTAAAAAAATCAAAATCTATCAAAATAAGGGTTTTCAAAATAGGTCAAGATCATAATGCTCCATGATAGCTTTCATTCCTTTTTCAATAATTTCCTTCGAAGGGCTTGAAATATTGTTACCAAAAATCATGATATTATTGTAGTACCAATCATCATTGATGGCGTCCACTTTATAAATCTGTTTGAATTGGCAGAGGAATGATGGAAATTTTGTAATTCGGTTATGACGTAGATCAAGTGAGGCCAGATTTTTTAAGCTACTCAAAGTAGCAGGCACTTCTCCAAATTGATTATGACTTAAGGATAGTTCTTTAAGTTTCTCCAATTGTTCCGTTAGATCTCTCACCTCAGTTAAATCGTTATGACCTAAATCTAAAGTCTTCAAATTAGAGAGATAAGAAATGTTGATGGAAAATTCTGAAATCTGGTTATGGTTTAATGACAGGTTAGTCAAAGTTGATAGTTTACCTTCTAAATTAGGCAGTTCTTTGATTTGATTGAAGCTTAAATTGAGGTAAGCTAATTTCTTCAATTCCAATATTTCGTCAGGAACGGAAGTCAATAAATTATCGCTTAAATTTAATTGGTAAAGGTTATTCAATTTATGAAAACCTATTGGAAGGGTTTTTAATTGATTTTTGCTTAGAATAAGAACCTCAATCTCAGCCAATTTAGAAATTTGAAGCGGCAACTCTTCCAATTCATTTTTACTCAAATCAAGTACCCGAATATAATCTAAATCAAAAATTTCATTCGGCACCTTTTTTAAATTCAAATTGCTTAAATCTAAATAATCTATGCCGGTAAGTTGGTAATGTTTTATTCTCGATATCGCCTCCACATGGCTATTCGTAAGGTTTTTATTCATGGTATCTCTAATCTTTTATTCTCTCCAAAAATCTGTTGATGATCCTTGATACGTGTTTCCTTGTAGAAGGTTCCATCTTTTTTGCAGAATTTATAGAGAATAATAAGACTCAGATAAGATGTAAATACTTGGATGTTTTTTCAATAGATCAATTCTTAATTTGGATACAATCCTCCAAAAAATAACGTGAATTTGATAAAAACTCGACTAATAAAATAATTAAGGGAAAAATTTTAAAGAAGAAATATTAAATTTAGGAAACGAAGTCTTAAAAATGGGTTTGATTGACATACAGATGATTTTTTAAATAAAATTGACTAAATCCATATTGAAACTTATTTATTCAAATGGAAGTATAGTCTTTAAATTCCTCTTTGCCAGATTTCTAAACCCAAATTGTAGCGCAAATTTGTAATAAAAAAGATTCTTAGACAAATCCTGTGTTTGTCTAAGAAGGATAAAAAATAAAACGGACAAAATGCTAGAAATTATTATGTGCAACAAATTAAGCCGCAAAGAATTTGAATGGCTTAAGACTCGATACTGGTTGCTTTGTGAAGCTAGCAATATCAACAAAGAAAATGGTAAAGTTATTTTCAAACAAATTGTGAAAAAATATGGTAAAAAAGGGCGAGCTTACCACAACCTATCCCATATTTATAGTTTTTTAAAAACTTTCGACCAGTCTACATTACAGAAAAATTATACAATTGTGTTCGAATGGAGTATTTGGATGCATGATTTGGTGTACAATCCTTTGAAAAAAAATAATGAATTAAAAAGCGCCAAAAAAACAAAAAAATTACTCGGTAAATATCTTTCCGAACAACAGATTACTGAGATTTATGAGATCATTTTAAGTACAGCCCGACATCAATTATATTATCAAGAAGATCACCATAAACTATTTTTGGACATTGACTTAGCGATATTTGCATCAGAACGAACGACTTACCAAAAATATACTGAGGCCATTCGAGAAGAGTATAGAATGTTTCCAAACTTCCTCTACAAAAAAGGTCGCCGTGGTGTTTTAAATCATTTTTTAGATCGAGAAAACATTTATTTTACCTCCCATTTTCAAAATCATTTTGAAGATATAGCTCGAGAAAATTTAAACTGGGAATTAGATACCCTAATGTAAAATTAGATTTATCCTTTCTTGATCTACCCTTTTCATGCTAAAACTAACTGCTTTGCTCATTCGCAGTAAAAAAACAATAGCTTATCATTATTTTCCTTTGTTATAAGTTATTATTGATTTGTTCATTAAGATAGTTTTGATACTTTTGTATGGTATTTAGTACAAAAACGATCGATTCTTCCTTTTTGGAAACAATGAAATTCCCCAAGACAAAACATTCAACAAAATTAGAATTGAAATAATGACTAGATTGATTCTGTTTTTCTTTTTTGTCTTTTTAGGACACTTTAGTTTTGCGCAAAATGGAATGCCTCCACAAGCAGGTGCCCGTGGAATTGCTATGGGAAATAGTGGCGTAATCTTTAAAGATGTTTACAGTCTTTTCAGTAATCAAGCAGGCTTGGCTTACTTAGAAGAAGTATATGTTGTCGCCTTTGGTGAAAGGCGTTTTGGTACATCAGGTATTAATGGTGCTGCCGCAGGAATAGCTTATCCCATTGCGAATGGAACTTTTGGCTTACAATTGCAATACTTTGGTATTGATCTATATAATGAGCAGAGAGTAGGTTTGGCTTACGCCAGAAAATTAATGGACAATTTGAGTCTTGGAATTCAATTTGATTATCTCAATACCAAAATTACCGATTACGGCAATAAAGGATTACTAACTTTTGAAATCGGTATGTTGGCTCAAGTCTCTAAACAATTAAGCTTAGGCCTCCATCTTTACAGTCCGATGCGGGTAGAAATTATTGATGGAGAAAACCTACCAACACTCCTAAAACTCGGAATGGGCTATCAAGCATCTAAAAAAGTACTAGTCACTATTGAAGCAGAAAAAGACATCGATTTTGATTTAATCATAAAGGGAGGTGTTGAGTATTATTTACATCCAGCGGTCGCTATACGAATTGGAGCTGCTAATAATCCTACGCTAGTTAGCTTTGGTACGGGCTTTCGTTTGAAAGATGGAATCAGCATTGATCTTGCTTCCAGCTACCATCAAACACTTGGCTTTTCTCCAGGTTTTAGTATGCGTTATGCCTTTAACAAATAAACATCTAATTACTTAAATCTTATTTAATTTATATCCCATTGATTGTCTAAATTTTAAATAACCAGTATCACTATATTTCCCAAGAAACTATTCACCATTCAAATATTCTCCGAAGAAAATGCTACTAACCATCGTTGCTGCAACTCCATTTGAAATCGCTCCTCTTAATCAATTTTTGATAGCCCATTTCACTAAAAAGTCAGAAACGCTATTTGAATCTAATGATCTAAAAGTTCAATTACTTATTACTGGAGTCGGTTTGACACATACCGCTTTTGGACTTGGAAAATACCTAGCAAAATCGAAGCCTGATCTTTTGGTCAATGCAGGAGTTGCTGGTGCTTTTAATCGAACTCTATCCATCGGAGATGTTGTACATGTGATCAGTGAACGATTCGCGGACCTTGGAGTGGAGGAAGCCAATGGACAATTTACAGACGTCCATCAACTGGGTTTGATACCAATGGATGAAGCTCCTTTTGAAGCTGGATTTATGACCAACAAGGAAGCAGGAAACCATCGTTTCTTACCAACTGCACACGGTATTACTGTACATAAGGTACACGGTACAGCCAATAGTATTCAAGCCATCCAATCTAAATATGCTGCCGATGTAGAAAGTATGGAAGGAGCTGCTGTATTTTTTGCTTGCCTAAAAGAAGAAGTTTCTTTTTTAGAAATACGCTCTATCTCTAACTATGTAGAGCCTCGAAATAAAGACAATTGGAACTTACCTTTGGCGATTGATAATTTGAATAAAGTATTGATTGAATTAGTTGGAGAATTGACTCCTGCGGAATAACAATTTACACTCGTAAATATATTCTAATTTCCAAGAAAGATTGTACGCAAAATAAAGTTGACATGTTAACCTCAATAACAAAATACCATTTCATGAAATTTTTATCTTTTTTAATACTCACTTCATGTTTATTTATTTTTTGTTCATCACCATCCGATATAAATGATAAAAAAGTAAAAAGCTTGGAGGAAAAAACAGAAGTAAAAAAAGAAAAAGTAGTATTAAACACTCCTAATAACGAGCAACGATCCATTGTCATAACGATTGATGATTTGCCTGGTATTAGTTTAGAAAGTTATAGTGAAGTAAATAATAAATTATTAACTACCTTAAAAAAATTCAAAGTACCAGCTATTGGTTTCGTTAATGAGGGCAAATTATATCGAAGAAGAAAACTCAATCAAAGTCGATTGGACCTATTAGAGGATTGGCTGGAAGTGGGAATGGAATTGGGTAATCATACGTACAGTCACCCTGATTATCATAAACTGACTTTTGAGAAATTTACGGCCGACCTGATCAAAGGAGAAAAACATACGAAACAATTACAAATCAAACATGGTCAAAATATGCGATACTTCCGACATCCATATTTACACGTTGGAAATAGTACAAATAAAAAAGAAAGACTAGAAAAATTTCTAGAAGAGCATGACTATATAAATGCTCCAGTCACTATTGATAATTCAGAATGGATCTTTGCAAAAGCCTACCATCTTTCTCTAAAAGCAAATGAAACAGAACAAATGAAAAAAATAGGAAACGCTTATATTAAGTACATGCAAGACATGACTATTTACTACGAGCAACAATCAAAACAATTATTTGACAGACCAATGAAGCATTCCCTTTTGATTCATGCCAATGCCTTAAATGGCGATTACCTAGATGAGCTATTAGAAATGTATGCAGAAAGAGGCTACCGATTTATTTCCATGGCAGATGCGTTAACAGATACTGCTTATCAATCAAGCGATACTTATACGGGACGACGTGGTATCTCTTGGTTGCATCGTTGGGCATTGACCCAAAAAGTGGATAAATCTTTTTTTAAAGGAGAACCAACTTGTCCTGATTTTATTCAAAGCATTGCAGGGATTCAAGAATAATCTTTTTACGAAATATTAAGATGATTTTACTATAAAAAATAACTTGCGAAAAGCAGAAATTATATTATAAAAATTAAAAAAACACGATCAATATGTCTGGAGGAGATTGGAAAAAAATGTTCAAAGGTATTCAGGAAAATGATTTTGAGTTAGTCAAATTTTATCTTAGAATAGGTATCGATCCCAATTATCAACATCCTGAATTCATGGCACTGCCCTTGGCGGAAAGTATCCGCTATAATCATTTAGAAATTACAGAATTATTACTTAAAAATGGGGCCAATCCTCTAATAAGAGAAATGGAAAGTGGCATCACCGTTGTAGAATTTGCTAAAAGAAAACAAAACCAAGTAGTCATTGATTTATTGAATAAGTTTATTGAATCAACAGACTAAAATCACGAAAGGTCATTAGAATAAAAAAGATATAAAGTAAAATTTAAGGAAATCAATTAGAATGTCTCTTGCTTTTCTTTTTCATTCCAAGCTTTCACCAACATCACAATCCTATTATAACTCTCTAATCCTTCACTAATTCCTTGTGTTTTCAAATAAGCATCATAGGTTGCATTTCTGATTTCTGGAAAAATGTCGGGGTATTTGATAAAATTTTCATTGATTGCGTCGAGGTCATTGATGATTCCTATGGGCAACTGGCTTCTAAATACATCATATTCTTTTCTTTTTAAATAACGATAATCCGAAGCAAGATATCTCCAATAATTCAAATAACCAGAATATTGAATAAAAGGATCAGAGGAATTGCTACAACTTAAATAAGCTAAAAAATTACAGGATCCTTCGTCTGTAATCCCATAAGCATGTGCATACTCGTGTGCCATGACAAAAGGTATCTGAGTCGCATGTAATCCTGCATCCACATTACACTCTCCTGTAAAAGGTAGATAAAATCCAGCTGTACTGATTCTTAATAAGAATCCTTTTGGACGAAGTAAACGCAAGGGAGGACGACTAGAACTAGGGTAACCTAAATTTTTCAAAACATAAGCTAACTCTTTTCTAATCTGTTTCTGCATATTTTTGGGGAGATAGGAATCATTAAATGCAAAAGAATCAACATTAGCGACCACACTTCTTTTCTTACTGAGAATGCTTGTATTCAAATCTAATTCGCTTTTTAATTCTTCAAGGCTTAATGCCTTTGGTTGGATATTCAATTGTGTTTCCAAGGATAAACGACTATAGTTGAATCCCCAAAGAAATTGAAACAGAAAAATGGCACCTCCAATCAAGGCTACTGTGGTCAAAATAGCACTTCCTATTTTTTGTAAAATTGTGTATTCGGATCGAATTCCTTTTTTAATTTTGACAAAAATAAAGAGTAATAATAGAGCAATCAAAACATACAAAAATGGAACAGGAATCAATCCTATCGTATGATCCATTATGGTTCTGATCAACAAAAAGATCCCCCTGCTGTAGACATTTTCAATAAGGAGAGACTGATTACCAAGCAGAAAACTGATCAAGATAGTTAATAAGCCAAGGAAGATCCAAAGCCATCTTATATCTATATTTTTTAGTTTTTGACGCATATTTAAAGATGGATATTGTTAATATTCTAAAATTATTTTGTCGCCATTTCTACTCCAGTTATATCGTAAAAATAATTTAATGTTACCTTAATCCTTAGTATTTTTGAAGCTTTTAAAATTTCTTTTAAAACTTGAATGAAATTCAATGTTAAAAATACTGCTCTTTTTATCTCTTTTTCTTGGGGTTTCATGTAGTAATTCAGAAACCGTACAAAACACCTCAAAAAGTGAAGAGCCATTTTTTGAAAGTAATTTATCAGAAGCAGACAGATTGGCTCTAGCCAATGCAAAAGGAAGAAGCGTTAAATTAATCTCTATTTCGGATTTACATCAAAAAATTGAGGACTCAAAAGAACAATTACATATATTTTGTTTTTGGAAAGTCTACCATAACGAATCCAAATCTTTAGTCAAAAACCTAAGGGATGTACATCGGGAATTAGGTCAAGAAAAATTCAAAATAAATTATATCAATCTTGATCAACAAACACTTTTAAAGGAGATCAACACTTTTGTTCGAGAACTTGGAATTATAGAAGATATCTATCGCCTATCAGAACCTGCTGAAGGGCAACTCTTAGCTACCGGAACCTACAATTGGAATAATCAACTTCCTTTACTCATTTTAAAAAATCAATCTGACGGGACCAATTTGATGTATCAAAATCATCTTGATGTAGATGAAATGATTGCCTATTTACAACCATTAATATTATAAGTTGGAGGATAAATAAATTTTGAAAGCTGTTGAAGACAACTTCTTTGTTAAAATCTCGTTAAAAAAAGGAAACTTCAAAGCTTTTTGTGTCCTAGTCAGGACAAGCTCGTCAAGATAAATGTATATATTTGCAACCAATTGCAAAAAAATGCTGTTATTAAGCACAAGATTGCTAACTAAATTTATTAAAACGTAAAAATATTTAACATGGCTTTAGAATTCACAGATACAAATTTCAAGGAAACAGTACTTGACAAAGAAGGTGTTGCAGTAGTAGACTTTTGGGCAGAATGGTGTGGCCCTTGCCGTATGATCAC
>CAYTVR010000181.1:0-5091 GCA_964441245.1 uncultured Saprospiraceae bacterium
AACACATCAATAACCAAGCATTGGCGCCCGCCATTTGCTTATTGTTTTTGATATTGACAATGGTTCCCTCTTTATCCAATCCATCATCTAGATGAATGACATCATAGAAAAAAGCCCAAATGCTCGACAAAAAATCGCCAAATGACTTTTGAACATTTTTGTTTTTGTCATCCTTAAAATTAGGTGGGGCTATTTTTTTAGAAGAATCTTCAGCCATATCAAATAGCGTTGTCTGATGTTAAAAAAAGAAGCTAATATTGAAATTTTTTGAAAGTCGAAGAAATGAATTTTAATGAATATCCCATGCCAAAAAATATCATGCTAGAAGCTCATTCATAATTCAATTATTCAGTATTCAAACTTTAGTTTTACGCCAAAATTCCATCTTCCATAACCACTCGTCGATCGCTCATTTCTGCAAGGTCTTCATTATGGGTGACGATAATAAAAGTTTGTTGAAAATCATCTCGTAATTTAAAAAGCAATTGATGTAATTCTTGAGAAGTCGCAGAATCCAAATTTCCAGAAGGTTCATCTGCAAAGACAATGGCTGGCTTATTCATTAGCGCACGAGCAACGGCGACTCTTTGTTGTTCTCCTCCAGAAAGTTCATTGGGTTTGTGTGTCATTCGCTCTGCGAGACCTAAGTAGGTCAATAATTCCGTAGCTCGTTTTTGTGCTTCTGCTTCGGGCATTTTTTGAATAAAAGCAGGTATACATACATTCTCTAAAGCCGTAAATTCAGGCAATAAATGATGAAATTGAAAGATAAAACCAATGTTTTTATTCCTAAATTCAGCCAATTGTTTTTCATTCAATTTGGAGACATTCGTATCATTGATCAATAAATTTCCTTGATCGGCTCGATCCAAAGTTCCTAAAATATGTAACAAAGTACTCTTCCCCGCACCAGATTTACCCACAATAGAAACAATTTCTCCCTTTTTTATCTCGATATCCACTCCTTTCAAAACCTCTAATTTGCCATAGGATTTACGAATTTTTTCCGCTTTTATCATGAATGAATGATTGATTTTAACAATGAGCAAATAATGCAGCGCACAAAATAAGTTATTTGTTCCAATTTATATCATGAATTACCCAATCAACTCAAAAACCGAATAATCAAAGCAATATCTAATCATAACGAAGTTCCACTAAAGGGTAACTGAAGGTCAGGATATCCAATATTTACAAGACCGCAATCCACAAAAATTTCGTAATATTGCAAAAACAAAAATATTGACCTACCTCGAGATCATAAAACAACTAAAGAAAAAGGAATATCAGCCCATCTACTTTTTACATGGAGCAGAGCCTTTTTATATTGATGCTATTGCCAATTTTATTGAAAAAAAGGTACTGACCGAAGCGGAACAATCTTTCAACCAAACTATCTTTTACGGTAAAGAAGTGGATCATAAAACTTTGATTGATACGGCTTGTCGTTATCCAATGATGGCTTCGCATCAAGTCGTTGTGTTAAAGGAAGCGCAGGAAATGAAGACCCTCAAAGAGTTGCTGCCTTATATTGAAAAACCGGTACCCACTACGATCTTGGTCATTTGCCATAAGCATAAAAAATTTGATGCTCGAACGAAATTTGCGAAAGCTGTAAAAAAGCATGCATTAATTTTTGAATCTAAAAAATTATATGACAATCAAGTGCCTGATTGGATCGTCAATTATCTCAAACAAAAAAAGTTGACCATTAATCCAGATGCGACTGCTTTGATCGCAGAATATTTAGGAACGGATCTCGCTAAGATTTCTAATGAGATGGATAAACTAGCGATCAATCTACCTGCAGGTACCAAAGTGACAACCGATCATATTCAAGAAAATATAGGCATCAGTAAAGAATATAATGTCTTTGAATTACAAAAAGCATTAGGACAAAAAAATATAGTCAAGGCCAATCGAATTGTCAACTATTTTATATCTAATCCACGTAAAAATCCACTGGTTGTGATAGTCGGAACTTTGTACAATTTTTTTAGCAAAGTCTACATGACTCACTTTTTAAAAAATGTATCTGATGGCGAATTAGCCAAAGCACTTTCACAACGATCTGAGTATTTTTTAAAAGATTATAAATTGGCAGCCCGACATTATCCACTTGCGCAAACTCAAAAAGTCATTCACTTATTAAGAGAATACGACTTACGTTCTAAAGGTGTAGATAATAATGGCGCAACAGAAGGAGCATTACTTAGAGAAATGGTTTTTCGGATTTTGCACTAAAAGACCATTCGAAGAGATTTAGAAATAGGTTTAGAGCATGAAGTATTTTGGTTTAATCATTCTGTTAAGTACGTTTGTTTTATCTTCTTGTAAAGAAGTGGCGCATCAACAAAAAAATGTGGCTTACCAACTTTTATCTAAATCGAAAGTTCCAAGCAATCTACCCATTCCCTTTAGAGAAGATCTAGTTGGTAAAGATCAATTAATTCATAGAGGTGTATTTTCACCAGATTTAAATCATTTTTATTTTACCATTTCGGATAAAGACTATTCCAATTTTACGATAAAGTCCATGCATCAAGTTGAGCATACTTGGTCGGAACCTCAAAATGCTTTTTTCAATTCTAATGATGATGATCATGGATTGAGTTTTTCACCAGATGGAAATTCTATTTATTTTAGTTCAACTAGAAGCTTAGAAAAGGATAGCCTTGCGAATACTTGGCACTTATGGAGAACAACTAAAGTCGATGACAAATGGACTCCATCGGAATTTATTGATATTCCCAACCTAAGAGATAAATTAATTTCTCATCCAACTATAACAGAAGGCGGTCGATTATATTTTCATGCAAGCAATTTAGACTATAGTGATATGAATATATATTATTCAGATCAAGTTCAAGGTGAATTTCAAGATGCAAAACCATTGTTTTCTAATGTAAATGATAAGACTAATAAATGTACTCCTTTTATCTCTCCAGATGAAAAATATATCATTTATGCAAAAATTGAAGAGCACTTAAAATTAATGATTTGTTATAAAAATGATGAAGGCGACTGGGGAGTGCCAACTGAATTGAATGAAGCTATTAATATGAATGGACAAGGAAATCCTTTTGTGACTTGGGACAAGCAATTTTTGTTTTTTGCATCAGGAATTCATGGATCAAATAATTGGCAACTAAAATGGGTAAGCATGGACAAGATTCTAAAAACAAAACAAGAACCAAACGATTCAAAATAATCGATAACTATAAGATAATATCCAAGCTCACTCCATTACCCAAGGATAAAACAAGGCAAAAGATTTTCGCCAAGTCACATGCCAATGTCTTTCATTGGGAATGATGTCACAACGTATTAGTTAATAGTAAGGCCAAGTAAAAGCAAATTTTTTATGTTTATTCCATTTTAAATTAAAAACCCTTCAAGCGAAACAACTATTTTCGGTTTCCAATCGTTTTTATAAAACAACATAATATAAAACTAAAACTAAAACTAAAACTATAAAAATGAAAATTACCCATTGGATACTCTCCGGATTTTGTTGTCTATTGTTTTTTCAATCTTGCTTTACGCCAAAATCAGTATTAAGGTATGCACCTGTAGAAGAAGAGGTGGAATGGAACCATGGTTTGGCCATCGTTTCTCAAGCAAAAGATGGGATTGAAACTAGAATGGCTTTTGAAGACTATGATAAAAGATATCTTATTTTTGCGGTTGAAATTGTCAATCGTGGAAACGAAACAGTAAGAGTGACTCCCCAAACGAATTACCTAACCGACTCACTTGGTCACAAACAGGCACTTGCTTTAGATCCAGAACAAATGTTATTGTCCATGGATATCAGAGATGCGAAACAAGAAGCAGCTGGTAAAAATTTAATGGTTGCTGGTGGTGTTTTATTGACCGCAGCAGTAATTACTTCCGTCACATCGGATGATGATGACAAATCTAGTTTTGATGATAATGATACCGATATTATTATTTATGACGATAATGATAATCGAGAAATTCCATTGACAAATCAACCTTCTTTTTGGGCAGATGAAACCATTCGGAAAACAGATTTAAAACCGGGATATCGATTGCATGGAGTTGTTCTTTTTCCTAGGGTAGATCATCTACCTTTTGTAACATTAAATATACCGATCAAAAATCATACGTTTTCAACTCAGTTTAAACAGAAAATAATTAAGCCTTAATAGTAACATAACATTTTGTTTTCATATTAATTCTACGATTAGTTTTGATATTAAAATATTGCCTAATGACACACGTTGTTAGGCAATTTTTTTTGTAAAAAATTAAAATTGCAATTATTTGAAAGTCAATGATTTATAAATTAAAATATACATTTAAAGTAATAAGAAATGTGTCTTTAGTATGACTTTTGCTGAATGCATCTCAAATAAATATTATTAATGTATATGAAAAAAATTGTACCTATTTTTTTACTATTGATGAGCTTCACCATTGGGGTAAAAGCACAAAGCTTGATTACACTGGAAGGAGTTCCTTTACCTGATACCTTAGAATGCTGGGTTGATCTTTCGATGGAAGATGTAACTGCGACAACAAGTTGTTCGGATTCTATTGTAGAGATGAGCTATGATGTAGATTCATTGAGCTCCTATTGTACCGGTAATTTTACCTTGAGAAGAACATGGATTTTTATGGATAATTGTGGATCGATTGATACCGTAGTTCAAAATCTACAAGTATTTGATCCTACTCCACCTACCTTTGATACGCCAATTCCTGGAGATGTGACGGTAGGCTGTGGTAGTATTCCATTACCAGATAATAATCTTACCGCTTCAGATGAATGTGTAACTAATGTATTGGTTTATCATACTGATACCGAATTTGGAATACCTTGTTCACCGGGTTATTATATTCAACGAGTCTATACGGCAGATGTAGGCTGTGGAAACATTGCAACAGGAGTACAGATAATCAATACAGTTCCTGATAGTACTTATTTAACATTAGTGGGAGTACCACAGAATATGGATGCATCTTGTGATCAAATACCTGGGGCACCAGTAGTAGAGGCCATCACGGGGTGTCAGGATAGTTTTGTGAATGTTACTTATTATGAAATAGGTGATCCAAATCAAA
>CAYTVR010000181.1:5191-14562 GCA_964441245.1 uncultured Saprospiraceae bacterium
ACTATATTCTTCGAACTTGGGTGGCGACTGATGATTGTGGAAATGCGGCATCAGGCATCCAGCATATTTATCAAATTGCAGATACGACAAATACGGCAGTACAATTAGTTGGTGTACCTGCTCATGCAGATGCATCTTGTGATCAAATACCTGGCCCACCAGTAGTAGAGGCCATAACGTCTTGTCAGGATAGTTTTGTGAATGTTACTTATTATGAAATAGGTGATCCAAATCAAACTGGATGTTTTCAGACCATAGAAAGAGTATGGATCGCTTATGATAATTGCGGTAATACAGATACTGCGACTCAATTTATCTATGTTTCAGATTATGAGTTTCCAATACTAGTGGATGTTCCTTCAGACATTAGTATACTTTGTACGGATCCAATTCCAGATCCATTTACGGTGTATGCTTATGATAATTGTTCTGAACCCGTTATAGACGTATTTGATCAATCATTTGGAACTCCTTGTGATCCAACGACGACTAACTATATTCTTCGAACTTGGGTGGCGACTGATGATTGTGGAAATGCGGCATCAGGTATCCAGCATATTTATCAAATTCAAGATACGACAAGTACAGCAGTACAATTAATTGGTGTACCTGAAGACATGGATGCATTTTGTGATCAAATACCTAATCTTCCGACGGTAACTGCCATAACATCTTGTCAAGATAGTTTTGTGAATATTGTTTATTCTGAGATCTCTGATCCTGGCGGATGCAATTATATGATTCAAAGAACATGGATTGCTAATGATAATTGTGGAAACACAGATAGTATATCTCAACTGATCTATGTTATAGATATTGAGTCTCCTACATTATTGGATGTGCCTAGTGATATTAGTATTTCATGTACCGATCCAATTCCAGATCCTTATCCGGTGACGGCAATAGACAATTGTGGTGTAGTAAATGTAACTACATATGACCAAGCGTTTGGAATTCCATGTGATCCCACAACGACAAATTATATTCTTCGAACATGGACGGTGTCTGATGAATGTGGCAATACTGCTGAAGAAACACAGCAAATCTTTCTTATCGATTCGGTACAAAATAGTACAGTAACATTTTTGTCGGTTCCTACAGATATAACTGTTTCATGCGATGCTTTCCCAGGAATGCCAGTAGTTGAAGCGGTGACTACCTGTCAAGATAGTTTTGTCAATATTTTTGTGAATGACATTAGAACTGACGGACCTTGTCCAGAATCTTATACAATCACTAGAGTTTGGGAAGCAACAGATAATTGTGGTGCAGTAAATACTGCTAGTCAAACCATTATTGTAGAGGATATAACAGAACCCGTTTTATTAGACATTCCTGATACGATAACTGTATTATGTAGTGAAGTACCTGCACCAGCGACACCATTGGCTGTTGATAATTGTGATACAGATGTAGAAATCATTTTTACTGAAGTACAAATAGGTTCACCATGTACAGAGGGAAGTGCTCTTTTAAGGACTTGGACGGCGACAGATGATTGTGGAAATAGTACAACAGCAGATCAGATGATTTATACTTTACCAGATCCATCTGAAATTTACCTAACAGGAGTACCCGCAGATGAATTGGTTCAATGTGATCAAATTATTCTTCCACCAAACCCTGGTCAAGTTGGAGCCTATACTAGCTGCTTAGATAGTCTTGTTGATATTTCATTCGATGAAGTTTACATTACAGGATCATGTCCAGGAAGTTATATCATTGAAAGAACATGGATTGCTTTTGATTATTGTGGAAATGCAGATACTGCTGTACAAACCATAATAGTAGAAGATACTCAAGCACCAGTGTTTGAAGTCATGTCTGATGTTCATTTAGAATGTGGCGAAGACCCATCTGGTGTACCACCTTTACCGGTCTTAGATAATTGTGATACCGATGTTGACTTAACCTATACAGAGGAGGAATTCGGTGTCATTTGCGAACCTGGCTATTATGTGTTGAGAACCTATACACTTGTTGACAATTGTGGAAATCAAGCCACAGGAACTCAGATCATAACTGTACAAGCAGATACGATTCCACCTTGCGAAGATCCATTATTGTCGATTATTGCAACGGAGGCTAATTGTGGTGCTGCAGATGGTAGTGTTTACTTAGAACTCATTAACGATCCAATTGCTTATTCTTATATTTGGTCTCCCAATGTTTCTATTGAACATTTTGCTACTAATTTATCGCCTGGTCTTTATACCGTAGAAATCTTGAGTAACATTGACCCTAATTGTGTTTTTGTGCATACTGTTGCTGTTGGTAATACGGACTTTGTTTCAGCTACGATTGACTATATCACACCAGCAGGTTGTGATGGATATAATGGAGGAGCAAGTTTAAGTCCATCTACTTACGAATATTTCTGGTCAGATGGAATGATAGGTAACGTTCGACAAGACTTAGCTGTTGGAACGTATTACGTAACAACTACTGATGCATCTGCTACTTGTTCCGATGTAATGATTGTTAATATTGATTACGATTCATCTTCTTTTGAAGTATTACCTTATGTTTTACAAGAACCGACTTGTGGCAACGCTAATGGTTCTGTAGTCTTAGAAATGGTTGGAGGTAGTGGAAATTATAGTTTCAGTTGGGGAGCAGGTGATACACGAAATGATTTAGCAAGTGGTGCTTACGATGTAACGGTGATAGATAATATGACCGGTTGTGTACAAACAGTTGCCTTTACATTGACTGACGATGTATCAGAAGCTACAATAGAAATTACAGAGTTACTTAATATTAGTTGTATTCAATCAATTGGAGAAGTTCAATATACTGTAACTTATGAGCCAGGATTTGTTTTACCTGCTTACATTACAATTACAGATTCTCTTGGTATGGAATATTCAGATACTTTATTACCGATAGGAGCATATTGTATTAATGTAATGGATGAAAATGGATGTATCGCTGGACAATCTTGTTTCGATATAATAGATCAAGGAAATATAGAGTTAGAAATATTGCCTGCTATTGTACAAGAAGCTACTTGTGGTAATGCAAATGGAGAAGTGGAGATTGTTGTTTCAGGAGGAAGTGGAGATTATAGTTATGGTACTACTTGGGGACCAAATGCATATCGAAGCGATTTAGCCGCAGGTATATATTTTGTCGATGTTATAGATAATAATACTGGATGTGTAGGAACGGTTGAATTTACCTTAGTGGAAACAGGAATGGAACCTATTACCATTGCAGAATTGATTCCAGCAGGTTGTAATTCTAACACTGGTGCAGCTACCTTATTTCCATCTACTTACATTTATACTTGGGAAGATGGTGTTATTGGAAATATGAGAACAGATTTATTTCCAGGTGTATATACGGTAACGGCAACAGATGGATCTTGTAGTGATTTGATTACTCTAGTTATTGACGAAGTGAATAGTTTAGAAGTAGTTCCTGAAATTGAAGTCCAACCTTCTTGTGATGCCTTTAATGGTGTTGTAAATTTGATCGTAATAGGAGGTAGTGGAGATTATAGTTACGATTCTACTTGGGGAACAAGTTCCATTCGGACTGATTTAGGAGCAGGTTCTTATCAAGTAGTGGTAATGGACAATCAGACTGGTTGTTCAAACGTAGTTGTTTTTGAGTTAAGCTCAACTTCAGCGCCTGTTGCCACAATTGTATCAACAAGTCCATCAACGTGTGGATTGAATAATGGTACTGCTGTACTCTCACCTAGTATCTATGTTTATACTTGGCAAGATGGCGGAACAGGGGGAACTAGAACGGATTTATTACCAGGAGCTTATGATGTAACCGTTACAGATACAGATTCGTTATGTTCAACATTGTTGACTGTAATTATTGATGAAGACTTCAACTCTCTAATCGTCGATGCGATCATTGTGAATGAGCCAGGTTGTGGAAACGCAGATGGAGAAGTGGAGATTGTTGTTTCAGGAGGAAGTGGAGATTATACTTATGGTACTAACTGGGGACCAAACGCAATGCGTAATGATTTGTCAGCAGGTACTTATTTTGTTGATGTAACAGATAACGTTACTGGCTGTGTAGGAACAGTTACCTTTATTTTAATTGATAATTTATCAGCAGCTTTTATTGATATTACTGACATCATTAATCCAACTTGTAACAACGCTAATGGTGAGGTTATTTATGATATAGTTTATGAACCAGGCTTTGTTGAGCCAGCTTCCGCTGCTATTTTAGATGCTGCTGGAAATGTGTATTTGAATGGGAATCTACCACCAGGACAATATTGTATTATTGTAACAGATGCTAATGGATGTATCGCTGGAGAAAGTTGTTTCGACATAATCGAAGAAGAAGCTATCAATGTAGAAGTGAATTCTATCGGCAATGTTACTTGTGACACACTTGGAAGCATCTACTTATCTGTTTCTGGTGGCTTAGCGCCTTATACATTTGATTGGATGGATTTAGCTGGAGCTAATGATCCGGAAGATAGAGAAGAGTTAGAAGTGGGAATTTATACAGTTACCGTAACAGATGCTAATGGATGTACTGTAGTTCTAAATGGTTTACTAGTTAACGACGATTGTCAATCATCTGGTGAAATTACATTTGTCAATCCGCCATTAGATACGATTGCAGAATGCGATAATATTCCTACAACATTTTTACCATCAGCAACGACAACATGTCCGGTTGCAGGTGTAGAAGTAACGATGGATGAATCAGTATCTACGACTGGTTGTGAATATGACATCATTCGTACATTTACTGCGGTAGATGATTGTGGAAATGTAGCAACAGCCATTCAAGTAATTACCGTAATCGATATTACAGTTCCAGAACTGATTGACGTACCTGCGGATATCACTGTAGAATGTAATGAAGTTCCCGACCCACCAACTGATTTATTTGGAGTAGATAATTGTACAACAAATGTCATAGTGACAATGGAAGAAGTAGAAGAAGGCGTTTCTTGTGAACCAGGTAATTTAATCATTAGAACTTGGACTGCCACGGACGATTGTGGTAACACCTCTTCTCAATCTCAAATCATCACAGTCGTCAATACTGCTACTGATCTTACGATGACCAATGTTCCATTGGATACATTGATATCTTGTGGTGATTTTATTGATGTGATTGACCCAACAGTAACGACAACTTGTTCTATATCAGATATTAACTTAGTGATGGATGAAGAGACGATTGAAGGAAGTTGTGAAGGAAGTTATACTTTAGTCAGAACTTGGACTGCAACCGATGCTTGTGGTAATGTAGCGACGGCTGCTCAGTCAATTGAAGTGTATGATAACATTGCTCCAGAGATTATTCTTGTAGAAGACTTTGTAGTTGATTTGATCAATGGTGATAGTATGCCAGCAGAATTTATTTCTGCAGTTGATGCATGTGATTCTGATTTGGATTATATCGTAGATGGTACAGAGATGCAAACAGATGATGGCTACAATTTGATTAGAAACTATACTGTGATCGATGATTGTGGTAATGAATCTTATGCAACACAATCCATTGATATCATCGGTGGAGTGGTTTGGCCAGGTGATGCAGATTCTAACAAAGTCGTCAACTTCATGGATATCTTTAATATTGGATTTGGTTTCGGTGCAACTGGAACTCCTCGGGATAATCCAACCTTAGATTGGTTCCCACAATATACTGCTCCTTGGGCTGGTGAGATTCCATTGTCAGAAGTAAATTTCCGTCATGCGGATACAGATGGAAATGGTATCATTGATATCTATGACGTACAAGCAGTTAGTGAGAACTGGGGAATGACGCACAATTTCCGTGGAGAGGATAATGGAGATACACGTAATTTATATGAGGTAGATTTTGAGTTAGATACTATTTTGCCAAATGGTTGGGTATATATTGACGTGATGCTTGGAGAAGAAAATGATCCGATTGATGATTTCTATGGAGTAGGTTTTGTGGTGGAATATGATAAGAATATTGTAAAAGAAAGCTCAGCTCACCTTGATTTTGACGAATCATGGGGTGGTGTTTTCTTCGATGATATGATTGCCATCCAGAAAGACTTTTATGATCAAGGAAATATTCAAACAGGATTAGTCCGAACGGATCAAGAAGGAATCAGTGGCCATGGTAAAATTGCATCTTTCCGTTTCCAATTGAAAGATGGAGCAGAATTACCAGGTGACTTTACATTGACGACTCACAGTGGAGAAGGAGTAGTAGAGAATGGAGAAAGATATGAAGTAGAAGAAGCTGAAATATCTGTAACTAAGTCTAAAACAGTGATTAATGACTATCAATTTAAGGTTTATCCTAACCCAGCCATTGATGTATTACACTTGGATGTAGATCCTACTTTATCTTTGGATAAAATAGAATTATACAATGCTGCAGGAGTCTTAGTGTTGACTGAAAGTAACTTGAGCGCTTCTAGTGAAATCTCTGTAACCGATCTTGGTGTGGGCATTTATATGCTTAGATTAACGATTGAAGGAGAGAACGTTTACCGAAAGGTAAGTATAATGAGATAGTTTTAAACCCTTGATTATAAGGGAGATATCATACTTGTACTAATTTTAAATCGGATCTTTAGACTTAAACGTTTAAAGGTCCGATTTTACATTAATAATAAAATTATTTGAAAAAAATAACCGATAAATTTGCTTCCTTTAAAGAAATGCCTTTATATTTGAGCATAAATAAAAACAGATTATGAATTTTAATTTGAATACAAATGTATGTTGGTGGTGGTACTGCTCTGATTCCCATATCGAGTAAAGTGACCTTGCCTTATTGTTTGTAGAATTTTAAATTCAAAAGCGGCTTGTCGATTACTCGGCAAGCCCCTTTTTATTTGACCATTATTAGAATGAAACAGCAAGCTAAAAGAAACGTATATAAATTACACACCTTAGAAATACATGAAGATGAATGACATAATGATAAAACCGAGCACTAAAATAAAATCAAAGGTCAAGCGATATCTCGCTGATCTGTTGACACCAGTGAGCCTTTATTTACGGGTAAGAGACCAGTTTACAGAACCAGTATTACTGGAAAGTAATGATTTTCGAAGCAAAGAAGATTGCACCTCTTTTTTAGGTCTAGATAGTATCGCAAGTTTTCAAGTCAAAGGAGGACTCATCCACCGTCAATTACCAAATGGCCAAACGATTTCTGATCAAGTAGATGCACCACAAAAAGTATCAGCATTAATGAACGAATTTGTTGGTGGATTTGATATCGAATATGATCAACCATACCATGGATTTAATGGCTTTTTTGGCCATACCAATTTTGATGCAGTTCAATATTTTGACACCTTAGCATTTGATCCTGAAAAAAGGAAAATTGATATTCCTGATATTCGATACACCCTTTATCGTTTTGTTATTTCGATCAATCATTTTAAAGACGAGTTGATCGTCATCGAAAACATTCCGGAAGGCGAAGATTCCCAATTAGAAAAGTTAGAGTTATTACTTCAAAATCAAAAAGTAGGCACTTACCAATTCAAGATACAAGGAGAGGAATCAAGTAACTTGACAGATGAAGAATTCAAAGATTTAGTGACTGCAGGAAAACATCATTGTCAAATTGGAGATGTATTTCAAATCGTTTTTTCTCGTCAATTTTCTCAATCTTTTCAAGGCGATGATTTCAATGTTTATCGCACCCTTCGCTCCATTAATCCTTCCCCTTATTTATTTTATTTTGATTACGGTGATTATAAAATTTTTGGATCTTCCCCTGAATCTCAAATGGTCATCAAAGGAGATATCGCTCGCGTGAATCCAATCGCTGGCACCTATAAACGAACTGGAGATATAGAAGAAGATGCACAAAGAGGGATCGATTTATCGAAAGATGTAAAAGAAAATGCAGAACACATTATGTTGGTCGATTTAGCTCGAAATGACTTGAGTCGTCATTGTCATAATGTAGAAGTCAAACAGTTGAAAGACATTCAGTTTTTTAGCCACGTGATTCACTTGGTTTCCAAAGTAGAAGGAACATTAGAAGCAGATAGTAATCCAGTTCAAATTTTTGGTGATACTTTTCCCGCAGGTACTTTATCCGGTGCCCCGAAATATAAAGCTATAGAATTGATCAATCAATATGAAAATCAAAATCGAAGTTTCTATGGAGGAGCTATTGGTTTTATTGATTTTAATGGAGAGATGAATCAAGCCATTTTGATCCGGTCCTTTTTAAGCAAAGACAACACCCTTCATTGTCAAGCTGGAGCTGGAATCGTAGTCGATAGTGTAGAAGAAAAAGAACTACAAGAAGTCAATAACAAACTAGGCGCACTAAAAAAAGCATTAATAGAAGCAGAGAAAATTTAATTTAGTGTTGTGGTTTTTTAGTGTTATTGTGTTGTAGTATTGTGAGATTCAGGATGTCAAAATACTAACAACCAAAACACCAACAACTACAACACCAAAACACAAAAGTATGAAAATATTAGTCTTAGATAATTACGATTCATTTACTTACAATCTTGTGCAATATATCGAAGAGATCACAGGAGAGAAGGTAGATGTTTTTAGAAATGATGAAATCACAGTAGAAGCAGTCGATGCCTATTCGGTTATTATTTTATCCCCTGGTCCGGGTTTACCGGAGGATGCGGGGATTATGCCAGAACTAATCAAAACCTATGCAGGTAAAAAAGCGATTTTGGGTGTTTGCCTTGGTCATCAAGCTATTGGAGAAGCATTTGGAGGACAACTATTGAATTTGGATCGAGTGTATCATGGCATTGAAACGCCAGTTCAGATTACCCAAAGAAAAGAAGTCATATTTGAAAATATTCCGGACACCTTTATTGCTGGTCGATATCATTCATGGGTGGTAAAAGAAGATGAATTGCCAACTTGTTTGGAAGCTACTGCGGTAGCAGAAGATGGAGTCATCATGGCCATGAGTCATAAAGAATACTTGATAAAAGGGGTACAGTTTCATCCAGAGTCAGTGATGACGCCTTACGGCAAAAAAATGTTAGCCAATTTTTTAAAAGCAGCCAATATAGACATCAAATTCGATCCAGAGAAAATGGTGTTAAACGGTCTATAGTAAAAGCACTTTAACACCTTAATACCAGAGTACCCTAACACTTACAAACAATGAAAAAAATACTCGGAAAATTATTTGAACATCAAACGCTTTCTCGGTCAGAGGCCAAAGAAATATTAGTAAGTATTTCAGAAAACAAATTTAATGAAGCACAAATAGCTTCGTTTTTAACGGTCTTTTTGATGCGTCCAATTTCATTAGATGAATTGCAAGGATTTCAAGATGCATTGTTAGAACTTCGTCGGGCAGTGGATTTAGAAGGCGTAGAGAGTATTGATATTGTGGGAACTGGTGGAGATGGAAAAAATACATTTAATATCTCTACCTTA
>CAYTVR010000182.1:0-14523 GCA_964441245.1 uncultured Saprospiraceae bacterium
GTCTAAAACCTTTATTTCAAGTTGAAATGTTTGCGCAAAAGCATTAGCTATAACAATGCAAATACACGACAAGATCACTATGACTCTTCTAAATATTATTGCCATCCTTCTGGTTTTATAGAAGTTCTAAATTGATTTTCCATACACGGGAAGTAAATCAAACTATCTGGGCAAATAATACAGTTTTCCAATCTAATATTCCGATCAGGAGTTAAAGGTGGCTCTGATATATCCGATCTATCAATGTATAAACTTTTGGTGGCAACCGATGTAGCTGTAAATTGTCCTAAAACAGGATCATTAGGATCATCAGGATTAAAAAGATTGCCCAATAATGCGGCTGGTGGTGGAGCATTTAGGCCACCACTTTCGGTTGTAATATTTTTGATCACTTCAAAATATTGATAAGCGGAGGAAGTAAGAGATAGTTGTTGTACTTCAATCAAAATATCTTCAGATCGAAAATATGGGAGGATGGTAATTGGCCGATTAGTCACTGTCGTTCCGTTGGAAAAGCGGTCATCAAAAATTTCTAGGGCTTCTCCATATCGGATTTTCCAACAAGTCGTATCACACAAGTAATCATAATATGGAGGAATGGCTCCTGAAGTAATATCTGTACAAACACCGCCTCTTAAATGACTTCGATCACAAGACTGACAAACATTGAGTATTTCGAAAGATCGCGTTTTCCAGAGGTAAAAATTTTGTTCATCCTCTGGATCATTCCATTCAATAAATATTTGATGACCAGGAATGAAACGATCAAAACCAATATCAAAAACAATTTCGTCAGAATATTCGGCTGTAACTTTTTCAATAGGAACGGCCTCCGTCACCTTTTCGGGAGCAGATTCATATCGACGTCCATCTAAAAGTGTGACCTGCAGTTTCCATGACTCACCCGGTCTTACGGCAAAATCAATTGGTGAAAAATAAACACCATTAATGTCTTGATAAAGGTCAATGATTTCACCCGAATTAGTATTTTCAAATTTGACCACTGCACCTCGAATCGTTTCTGTTCGATATCTTTCATTTTCGAAAATAGATCTTTTTATACTTACAGAAGACAATCCTTTTTCCGTCAAGGCAAAAGCATCTATAAAAATAATTTCGTCCTCAAAGTCAAATTCAGGTTCAACTGGATCGACGCAACTATGAATAAAAAAGAAAATACAACTCGCTACAATCAATACAACCCAGCTCCTTTTTTTTAAGTTTATCATTAAAATAGGTTTACATCTTGACTAATTTTTTCATCACCACTCCGTCTTTGACTCGAAGTTGCACTTGATACATTCCACTTGGAAGTGACTCCAAATTAATGATGTTGTCGCCTCGACTTATTTCGTCTTGAACTACTTTTTTACCGTCCATACTAAAGATAGATACTTCGACATTTTCAACATCCCCCAAACCTCTAAATTGAACTGAATTCTGCGTAGGATTCGGAGATAAAACTAAATCTTTTGCCCAATCAGGAGTTTGATCCGGATTTGAAGTACTTGTGGTCATCGGATTATAATCTAGATTTTTAACCTGCATGGTTACCGTACTCACAAAACCACCTGCATCATTTATTTTCACGGTAACATAATTATTGTTGTTTTGCAATAATTCATAAGGCACAGGAATTTCTAATAAGCCAAAGAAGTCTGCTCGATTATTTTGATCATAACCTCTCCAATCCGTAGGCACGTCCAAATCAGTTCCATTGATCTTAACAGAAGGATGCAATGATTTGCCATGTGCTCGTCCTAAACCAACACGAATGACAGCCTCTCCGAAAGAGGATTTATTCACATCGCTTATGGTAAAAACAATAGGCTCGCTGGCATTGATTTCTTGAAGATATTTATTGGAGTAATATTTGACTTCGTCTTCTGCTTGGTTGAGATCAATTATATTAGCATAGGTATATTCAACAACCATGGCTCCTTCGGACCCGATGGTGAAAAGATCTGGCGCATCTACTTCTTCCGTTTCCAATAAAACTGGAATATCAGCAATAGAATGAAGGTGTTTGATGTATACGCCTTGTAATTCATTTCCTGTGTTTTCAAATAAATCAAGAGAAACATCTACTTCCTCATGCTCTAAATTATTAAAAATCACGTATGCTTTATTGTCCTTTACATAAGCATCGATTTGAAGATCAGGATCATGAGTTTGGGTGTAGACCCGCGTACCTTCCACATCTCTCCAAAGATCATAATATTTTTTCAGGTGGGTGTATTCCCAAAGAAAACCACCGTTGAGATTTTCCAACATAACATGCGGATAGGGATATCCATTTGCATTAAGGTACCACACTGACTTATCGGTAATAAAAGGAATCGCTTTGAGCATTTTATGAGGTCGTTCCATCATACTCATGGTCATGGAGGAAACAGATTTCAATTGTAACCAATCGCGTTCCGGATAATATGGACCGTCCCAATCGGCACAACAAGCTCCATATTCAGAAATCAGCATCGGTCTAACTTCTCCTAAGCTTAAGAAACTGTATTGCTCTATCATATCAAAAATAGCTTCCACATTACTTCCTTTTCGTTGTGCTTCATCTCCAGGAACTGGCGTATCATATAAGTGAAAAGAAAAGAAATCCATTTTGCTTCCAGCTACATCAATAAAGGTTCTCCAAGTTTGCTCCCAGATTGCGAAATTGTTCCGCTCAAATTCAGGCCAAGCTGCTGTGTATCCACCCACCTGAACATCAGGGTTGTGAAAATGAATACTATCTGCGACTACATTATGAAATTCTGACATCTCCACATTCGTCGTATTCAAATCATCGAGATGAACCATTGGCTCATTGATCACTTCTACGTAATTTGGTCTAGGTTCTCCATTTCCACCATAATATTCTTTTAGAAAATGAGCATAAAATTGACCAACAGACTCAAAATTTGCTGGCGACCATCCTTCATTCGTATTCGTTCCGTCAGGAAATAATGGCGAGATGTGAGAGGTCATTACAAAAGTTTCTGACTCATATTGATGGATAGAAGTTTTATTACTGTAACTGTTTCGGGACTGTTGCCCCAAAGTTTTCATATGATTGATGTCGAAAAAACCAGGTCGATTAGGATCTTGTTCTACCTTATTCATTTGCCAGGTAACTCCGCCTACGCTTCTACCAAAATTAATCCGAGTATTATTGACAATATCATCTAATTCCCAAGTTTCCCAGTCGTTTGTGTTATGACCAGAGTGTAAATTGATAAAGACATCTCGATCAAAATTGGAGACGCCTTCAACTGATTTTTCAGTATTGATATGCACATCAGCACTTATAGCTATTTGCGCTGTTATTTCTTGAAAATTGAATCCTATTAAGGAAAATAAAGTAAGCAGGAAGCTTACTCGGAATTTGATCTTTGGGTCAATCATAGTTCTCTATTTTTTATTTTAAAAATTTCTAGTTTGGAATAATTATAACTAGAAAGTAGATTTTTCGTATTTCAAGCTCAAAGCTTAAGTTAGGTTGATCAAAGAAGAATTAATAAACATTACTAATATTTAAGAAGGGACTTTATTAATGGCTACTTTGTTATTTATCAAATTCATATCATTTTTTGATTTGTAATTGCACTTAACTCTCGCGTACTGAGACTGACTAATGTATAACAATATTTCTAATAACTTGTTGGCCCTTATTGCTTATTTTAAGTATTAAAAATGAGTTAGTATAAAGCTGTTCGAAACGACTTTTATCAAAAGTCAATAATTGATTTCCAGCATCAGGATTTTGAATTGATTTTACATAAATCCTTTGTCCCAATGCATTGAAAAATTCTAGTTGAATATCGGACTGGTCCTTTACAGAAACATCTACACTAAAGCTGTTGGTAGTTGGATTAGGATACACCTCTACTTGAAAAGTATTTTCCAAATCAATGCTGTTAGTAGAAGTAGAAAGGTCAAACAAAATTCCTTCCTGTGCTGAAAGCCCTTCTGTAATGGTATAGTTTTTATCTAAAGAATTTATAGAAACATTTTGCGTCAAACCAGAAGGCCAATCGATACTCAACTCATCAATAGAAGTCGCTTCTCCTAGACCAAAAAATAGTATGTTACTATTTTGACTTGCCCAACCATGGCCAGCGGTCAATTCTTTAAAGTGAATACGTCCAAGGTTATCGATTACTTTCACTTGTGCACCGATTCCATTTCGATTACTTTCAACACCTAGCAATTTTACACCCATCCAAGCACCTGATCTTTCTGCGTTTTGGAATAATTGTAAATGCCCCTCCGTACCTTTATTGGCTACAGCCATATCTATATTTCCATCCAAGTTATAATCAAAACATGCTGCACCAAAACTTCGTTCTATATTGCTAATAACGCCATTCATTTCTACCTTTTCAAATGTAGAATTTCCTAAATTTTTATATAAAACATTAGGATTAGGCGGATTAAAAAAATCAGATTCATTGGCAACATAAATATCCATTAATCCATCTTTATTGTAATCCAAAAAACTCGTACCCCATCCCATTCCGTCATCTTCAATACCTGCGCTAGTAGATTTGTCAATAAAGGTGCCATCACCATTATTTCGAAGCAAAACATTTTTATAGAGATTGGTAATATAAATATCCAACCAACCATCGTTATCGATATCTCCTACATCAACTCCCATTCCATAACCAATGGTGTTGACTCCAGCTTGATCACTGACATCGGTAAAAACACCTGCTCCATTATTTTGGTATAAAATATTGGCCACTAATTGATCATGTGATAGATAAAGGTCCACATCTCCATCCTTATCATAATCAAAGAATATTGTACCCATAGATGGTCCATCATCTAATGCTCCTGAAGCTACTGTCTGATTTGTAAAAGTATTGTTGCCTTGATTGATATAAAGGACATTTTCGCTAAGGAAATTCGATACATATATATCCAGTAAACCATCGTTATTTACATCAGACATATTTACGGATTTGGGTACTCCAAGATTATCAATACCCGCATTAGAAGTGATTTCATCAAAAGTCCCATTTCCATTATTAATGAATAATTGATCCTTTTCATTCACCACTGTTACATACAAATCGAGGTATCCATCGTTATTTATATCACCCCAAGTAGACGCGACAGATTGACCACTAATAGCCACTCCAGCCAAAGTCCCAACTTCTTCAAAAGTCCCATCACCTAGATTCTTGCACAAGCGATTGATACCCAAAGGAACGCTTACATATAGGTCTTCAAAACCGTCATTATCAAAATCTCCGACTGCAATACCTTCATTACCTGAAAAAGATTGAAGACCAGAGTTAACAACTTCTGTAAACTCAGATTGAGACCACAAAGGATTTACTAAACAAGAGAAAAATAAAATTTTTAAGTAGAGTTTTTTCATTTTTTAAGTTTTTCAAGTTTGGCAGATAGCAAAAAACCTGCTCTTCAAGATACTAAAGAGCAGGTTTATTTGAATTACGAAGAATGTTAATCACATCCTAAATAATACATTCTGAAGTCATCGATATACATATCAAATACATCTGTTGAGGATGGTGTTGCCATCCAGATATTCCGATTATTGTTACCTCCTTCAGTTGCTGTAAATTCATATTCATACAATTCCCATTCTGTTGTTAAAACAAAATCAGCAGGATCATTGGCTGCGGCCCATCCAGATTCAATCAAACGCAAATCTAAGGTTTTACCTTCTACAGAAGATTTAGCCCAGAAGGTCAATTTATATAATCCATCAACAGTAATGGGCGCTGGACTTTTGTTATCAAATAACCATTGATCTTCCGAACCATCATAAGTCCAAAAAGCACATTGGAAACCTGACTTTGAGTCCGTGTCAATGATAGAATATTTTTCATTATTATTAATTGCTTGTGTAGGATTCCAAGTTCCCCAGTCTGGTGGAAAATCACCAGGCGTACCGAATTCAAAATCCATGTTTCCTAAGAATACATTAGTTACTCTATTGACCACGAGGAAGTCAGTCAAAGGCGCAAATATAGATTCTGAAACCGCAGTCATCGTAACCGATTGATCAAATGAAAGCGTCACGACTTGACCTTCAGTGACTTGACCATCTAAATAAAAAATTAAGGTCTTATCATCATTTGGATCTAACTCAAGCGAAGAAATTGGAATCTCTGCTCCATCTCCTTTTATGATGAAAGCACTAGCAGCATCCATTGGTGGTACCGATAAAGACTCTTCATAAGATAGACGGATAGTCGAACCGAAATCACAAGTATTAACGGCATCCGGAGAGATAACCGCTACATCTACTACATTAATATATGCAACTTTTTCAGTCGAATCTGAATGTACTGGATAATTTCTATTGGAAATTAATCTTACACTATAGGTACCAACAGTTGGGTAACGTACAATTGGATTTTCTTCAAAACTTGTTGCTGGTTCTCCACCTTCAAATTCCCACATCCAAGTTTCTAATTCTTTATCTGCGCTAGGACCATCAGGAAAAGAATTAACAGTAGGTATGTGTTGACTTAAGTTTTTAAATTCTACCGTTGTACCATCTACTAAAGTGGTAGCGCTTGCAGAAAAATCCGCTACAACGAAAGGTCGAATATCTACATAGAATAATCGATCTTCTTTTTTACCATCGGCAAAAGTTACAGATAATCTTGTTTCAAATTCACCAGTATCTCGATAGATGATACTTTCGGCTACTTTATCAGAAGTGGTAATGCTTCCTCCTTGGAACGTCCACTCTCTAGTAGCCACATCAATGGACTTATCCTCATAATTGATAGTGTCTTCAACGGTGATCTGAGTTTTATCAGCATCTACCACGAATTTTACAGGTGTTATCTCGAAAGACTCATCTTCATTGTAACAGGCAGTAAAAAAGACTGTAAGAACTAGCGATCCTAAAACAAGAGCCTTTAAAATGGGGCTGGATAAATTTCTTTTCATGACTTACGTTATTTGGTGTTTTGAAAAAATATCTTTCTACTTTCTTTTTAATCTAAACCGTTTAAATTGCAGTTTCGCTGCCTTGTGAAAAATATGGTTTAGTTCTTAAAAAAGGAATATTATTTTTCCGTTTGTGCTTAAACAAATTTTTATAGTATAATATTAATAGTATTTACTGTGTAAAAATGGGGAAATACAGCCATTTCTAATAAAACAAATGATCAAAATGGTAGTACAAATGGCTTCTATTGGCCAGTTTTCCATAATTGTAGTTTTTCATCATTTATCCCTAATAATATTCCAGTCTCTTTTTTCGTTCCCAACTGAATGCGCTTCATAGATTTAATATTTTTGGCAGCAAAAAATCCTGAATCTTCAGCACTAATTGATTCCCAACTTTCTGCTTCATTTTGTATCAAAACGACTCCGATGGAGGCATCTGCTCGGGTAGTTTCTATCTCAGACTCATATTTGTTTCCTGCTAAAATCAAATCTAAAGTTCCATCTTTATTTAAATCCTCTGCGATGATTCCATTTAAAACGGAGAATTGAGCAGAAGTTGGTAGTTTTTGGGGAAGAAGTTGTCCATTTTCATTTTTAAGCCAAATACTTTCGAATTTTTTCACCTCATATTTAAGGGCTTCTTTAGTCTGGCCTTCTAACATTTCGTGAATATCAGATTTTGCAAAATCATGATAAGAGCTATATTTCTTATTCAGTCCTGGCAATTGTTGTGCAGAACATTCTTTCCCCCGTACTGGAACTAGTTCTTCAGCATTATACTTTGCTAAAAAAACATCGTTGGTTCCATTGCGATCAAAATCTTTAGCAAATACCACAAATGGTTTTTCCTCACTAGCGTGAAATTTATAATTTAAACCTAGATTTCCTACTACAAAATCAATATCACCATCTTTATCAATATCAGTAGCATTAATCGCATTCCACCATCCAGTTGTATTGCCTAATTTATACTGAGCCGTTACGTTTTTGAATGTTCCATTTTCCTTACGGAAAATAGTAATCGGCATCCATTCGCCAACAATAATTAATTCAGCAACTTGATCCCCATCAAGATCTTGCCAAGTGGCAGCCGTAACCATTCCAATTTTCTCTAATTCGGGTGCTACAGTAGTGGTCACCTTCTCAAATATACCATTTTCATTTTTGAGTAAATAATTAGATGGCGGATATGGATATTTCCCAGGACTCACTCTTCCTCCAACAAATAAATCTAGATCACCATCGCCATCAATATCATGAGGTTCAACGCATGAACCGCTACTTTGAATCACCGGTAAGTGCTTCGATTTTGAAAAAACACCATTCGTATTTAAATACAAGCGGTCTTGATAAAAAAGTGGATTTTGGCCTAATTCGTTTCCACCGCTTACTACATATAAATCAAGATCTTGATCACCATCAGCATCGAAAAATACTGCTCCTACATCTTCATGAATTTTATCTTTTTGAAACGCAATAACCTTTTGAGCTTCAAAGGTTTTCTGAGTAGTTTGTAAATAAAGTTGTCCACTTTGATCATGAGCTCCTCCCATAAAAAAATCCTCTAAACCATCTTGATTGACATCCCCAACTGCTAAGCAAGGTCCAGTTCTAGATAATTTGTGCGGAAGTAAAATTTGATCTCGATAATCATCATAATCATTTTCTTGATGCATAGCTGGTTCCGCAAAATAAGAGTCGGTAACGTTAACTAGCATTGTTACCTTTTCCTTGATCGTCTTTTCTTCTTCTACTTTTGCCTCATCTATCTTTATGCTGACCAATTCATCCGAGCTGATATCTTTTAGAATACTAACTTTTTTATTGGGCCATTCCACTTTGATTTCATTTACGATTGTATTTTGACCAATTCCAAAATGAGCTAAAGGTTCAACCGAGGAAAGATAACCTCTTACATTTTTCAGTTCATGATATTGTAATTCATCTCCACATCTTATCGTAATTTTGGCTCCAAGGCCAAAGGGATTATTCTTTTCCCCTTCTAGTTTTATTTTTATAAAATGATTTCCATTCTTTTCTGCTCTATTTTTATAAATAAATGCTTCGCCTTCAATATTATTTACCACTAAGTCTAGATCTCCATCATTATCCAAATCTCCTACAGAAGCACCATTCGAAAAACTAGCTTGGCTAATCCCCCACTGTTTAGATTGGTCTGAGAATGTCAAATCACCATTATTCTTAAAAAAGTAATTTTCAATTTTATTGGGTTGAAACATATTAATGATATGCTGTGCCGTTTCTTCATCCGAATACTTTCTACGTTCCGGACTTTTCAAAAAGGCACGGAATTTTGCATTGGCATCTTTATCCCAAATATCTCTTCGAAAACCATTGGTAATAAAAATGTCTTTCCAGCCATCATTATCATAATCATTTCCCAAGCAAGCCCAGCTCCAATCCGTTTTTGCCAGTCCAGAAAGTTGTGAAATTTCACTAAACATCACCTGATCATTATCGCTATTGACGCGGCCTTGATTGAGTTGCAACATGTTATGCATGTATTGATGTTGGAATCCATTGGAAATTAAGTTCTCAAAAAGACGAGGATTCATGGCTGCCATAGTTGTCTTAGATCGAACATAATCAGCAGGCACCATTTCTAATTCTATAATGTCCTCCCAACCATCATTATTGAAATCCACCACATCAACTCCCATCGCATAAAATGGAACATGTCGGGTATGTTCTTTTATTTTTTCTTTGAAAGTTCCGTTACCTTGGTTGATATAAAGATAATCGTTTTCTAAATAATCATTTGATACATAAATGTCTATAAATCCATCTTTATTGATATCGGTTGTACTCAAACCTAGCCCGTAACCATAATTTCCAGTAATGCCTGCACTTAATCCTATTTCGTTGAATTTTCCATTATCGTTTCTAAATAATTTGTCCCGATTCAGATCATTAGGATTTCGTTTTCCTTCTAATACTTTTTGATAGTCTAAAAAAAATCGATCAGGACGATTGGTCAAGTACATGTCTAAATCACCATCATTTTCCATATCAAAAAAAGCAGCTTGTAATCCATAGCCCGTATCATTTAATCCATAAATCGCAGCAGATTCCGTAAAAGTTAAATCACCATTATTGATAAAAAGTAAATTAGTTCTTTCCGCATTCGAATCTTCAAAACCTCCTCTACAAATATAAATATCTAACCATCCATCAGCATTTATATCTGCCATCACTACTCCGTTGTGCCAACCATTCCCACCATCGACTTTTGCACTTTTAGTGATGTCCTCAAATTGAAAATTGCCTTTATTCAAATATAGTTTGTTTTCTACTTCATTTCCGGTAAAATACAGGTCAGGAAGTCCATCTTTATTGATATCTCCAATCGCGACTCCGCCACCATTATAAACATAATTGAAACGAGCAAAAAAGTTTTTAAAATTCTCTTGAATTTTGTTGTTGAAGGTAACACCACTAGAGGTAGGAGAAACTAATTCAAAAAGAGGTGGGTTCTCCAATTTGGTTTCTTCAGCATCTTTATTTTGAGTATTCTCACAACTAAAGAATAGTATGCTGCTCAAAATAAATATTAAAATAAATGGCAATTTCCCCATAGTTTGCAATATAGTCAAAAAAGAAAAATCCCTTCTTAAAGTGAGTCACTTTAATCAGGGATTTTAGTATTCTGATCTATCTAATCTAAAAATTTTTAATAACCTGGATTTTGAATAAGATTTTCATTTAAATCAAGTTCACGTTGTGGAATTGGAAATCTTATTTCGTGATCCTCGAAATTAGCTCCTGGATTACCTGCATTACTCCAGCAAGTTTCATCAACAGCCATAACGACTTCTTTTAATTTACCAAATCGAATCAAGTCATCACGACGATGTCCCTCAAAACACAACTCTCTTCTTCTCTCCATGATCAAAGCATCCGCGAAACCTTCTTCATCCAATGTATTGTCTAGAGGAAAGCCATTAGATCTTTGAGTAACTTGCTTTACTAAATCATGCGCTCTTGCAGATGGTCCACCTTCAATTCTATTTAATGCTTCAGCAAGACTCATCAAAATATCTGCATATCGAATCAAAATAAAATCCATTGGAGAATCATATAAGAAAGTATTAGGCTTTGGTTTGTGCCATTTCCATGGACGGTAACCACAAACACCACCAGCACAAGTTGCATCTTGACATGCATCCGTATCACAATTGTTTACATTATGTTTGGCTACATTATGGCATAATCTATCATCACTTGGATCATAACTGTTCACTAAGTCTTGGTTAACAAATTCAGTTCCCCAACCTCCGCCATTCTCCTGGCTTCCTGCTGGTCCCATATAACTTCCTACTGAACTTCCATCATTATTTACAGCTGGTCCATCAAATTTTACAGCAAAAACAACTTCACTATTGTCTTCGTTTAAATAATCAAAAACTGCGGCATATGTTGGTTGCAATCCGTAAAAACCACTTGCAATTACTTTCTCAAAATGTTCTGCTGCCAAAACAAATTTATCTTCTTCGAATAAAGGATGACCTGTCATCTGAAGATATACTTTACCTAAAAGAGCCGTAGCTGCTGTTGAGGTAACTCGTCCTTGTCCTTGTCCTGGCTCTAAAATAGATTCAGCAACTTTTAAGTCAGCAATTATTTGAGCATACACTTCTGAAGGAGGAACTTGACGAACTTCCAAGTCATTTAGGTCTGTTGTTTCACTTAGGATAAGTGGAATGTTTTCCCACATTTTAACCGTAGTAAAGTAAAGAAGTGCTCGAATAAATTTCGCTTCAGCGATAATTTCTTCTTGTCGTCCTTCCTCTAAAAACAATTCAGGGTCCATAGCACCTACTCGATCAATTACACCATTAGCTACATTAATAGACTCATAATGTCCTTCCCATAAATCTTGGATAGAAGCCATGTTAGAAGTCAATTGAAAAAGGTGGATCTCTAATCTACCTCCAGCAACCCATGATGGAGTGTTTAATTCATCTGTTGCTTTATTACCCCAATGCACAGCTGAACCGACAAAATCAAAAGTCCGATCATCTTGCAAAGCATCATAAGCACCCGCTAAAGCAATTTCAGCATCACGCGGCGTCTCATAAAATTCTGAAGCTACTAATACGTTTGTTGGGTTTTCTTCCAAAAGGTCACTACATGAAGTGAACAACAATGCTAGCGGAAGAAAAACTACAAGGAAAAATGTTATTTTTTTCATCTTATTTTTTTTTAAGCTTTATTATTAGCATTTAATTTAATGGTTATTCTTTAGTTTAGTCCTACGTTGATTCCAATTCTGTAGGTTCTCATTTTTGGATAAGCATCCCAATCTACACCAGGTGTTAATTGGTTATTTCCAACACTTACATCTGGATCAAATCCACGATAGTTAGAGAATACATGTACATTATCAACACCTGCATAAACTCTTGCACTTCTAAATCCAATTTTACTTAGTATCGATTTAGGGAAAGTATATCCCAATGTAATGTTTCCTATTCTTAAATAAGAACCATCTTCGATATAATATGATTGTAAGTCGTCACCAAGACCACTATCTGCTCCACCCCAGATTCCCCAAACATCTGTATCTGGATTATCAGGAGTCCATCTGTCTCTAATCATACCATATTTGTTGAAAAATGGTATTGCTGTAGCCATTCCTCTTTTCAAGTTATTATGATAAACCTCGTTTCCATAAGACCAAGTTAAAAATACAGAAAAGTCAATTGGTCCGTAAGAGAATTCATTAGTAATACTTCCATAATGATCTGGTTGCGCAGAACCAAGAATGGTTCTATCTTCAGGATCAACAACTCCATCTTGATTAAGATCTTTTAACTTGATCATTCCTGGTCGGAATTTAGATACCCCAACTTTAGCAGGAATGCCTTCTTTAGGAGTAAACCATTCCGCTTGACCACGTTGAAAATCCTTCATCAATTCCTCAGATTGAGCTTGATCTAGACCTTCAAATTCTACAAAATCATCGTAGCTATATATTCCATCATATTCAAAGCCATAAAAAGAACCTAATGATTGTCCAACTTGAACTATGAAATCATTTTGATGCTCTCCAATGGAAGAAATGATAAACTCATCTGCATCTCCTAAATCTAATACTTCATTCTTATTGAAGCTGATATTGAATTTAGTTGTCCAGTTGAATTTCTTTCTAACGATATTTCGACTGGTTACACTTAATTCCACTCCTTTATTTTCAACTTCTCCTAAGTTTTGGAATGCAGTAGAGAATCCAGAAGTAAAAGGCACAGGGACAGCCAATAGTAAGTCCTTAGTATTCTTTTGATAGTAATCAAAATTAATATAGAATCGCTCATCGAATAAACCTAATTCAAATCCGACATCAAACTGTGTGGTTGTTTCCCAAGTTAATTCCGGATTATCTAATCTACTCAACGCAACTCCTGCCTGAGGTCCAGTATTGAAACCATAAGTACTAAAGTAGTAACTACTTATAGACTGATCTGTAGGAATTTGTTCATTTCCACTTTGTCCATAACTTACTCTAAATTTAGTACTACTTATCTGTTTGATATCTTTGATAAATTCCTCTTCACCTAATCTCCATGCGAATGCAGCAGATGGGAAAAGTCCCCATTTATTACCTTCTGAAAATTTGGAAGAACCATCATATCTAGCAGTAACGGTGAATAGGTATTTTTCATCTAAGGTATAATTCAATCGTCCTAGGTAAGATTGAAGACCATTTTCTGTACCATTCGATCTGTTTGGTCTAGTATCAATTGCAGAACCTAATCCATCCAAATTAATATTGGCTACAGGAAAATTATTGGATTGCAAAGTAAACTCTTCATAACGGTTAAATTGATTCGTAAAACCAAGAACCGCGTTGAATCCATGAATTCCTAATTTAGTCTTATAAGATAAAGTATTTTCATTCAACCATCCTACAGATTGTCGGTGTCCAAGTATTCCAATACCACCTACGCTTCTACCCCATCCAAAATCAGAAGGATACCATGCTTTTCCTTTCCAGCTCCATATAGTTCCACCAAAAGAACTTTTGAAAGTCAAACCATCAAGGATTTGATATTGAGCATATACATTAGAATAAGTATTGAATGCTCGATTTGAATTCAATGTATTTAAAACTAAACTTCTTGGATTTACTACATCACCATCTCTAGTGGTTAACAATAATCCATTTTCGTCATATTCTGCATCTTGGTATCGAACACGACCTTGTACAGGTGTAAACAAGGTAATATTGGTGATTACCCCATTTCGACCTTGTCGACCTTCACTTGCTGCAGAGATAATACCACCTCTATCTGTAAGTCCCATGTTAAGAGTAATTCCAACTCTAAGCTTATCTGAAACCTTTTGGTCAACTTTCAAATTACCACCATATCGCTTGAATCTAGAGGTCTCTACAATACCTTTTTGATCGATATAGTTGAAAGAAGCTGCATAGTTTGTTTTATCAGTTCCACCAGAAACAGACAATCTATAACTTTGAACTGGCGCTCGTCTAAATACTTCATTACCCCAATTGAAAGGAATAATTCGCTCATCATCCAATGGAATATTATTACCTAGTTTATCTCGATA
>CAYTVR010000183.1:0-9284 GCA_964441245.1 uncultured Saprospiraceae bacterium
AGCTAAATTTTTAAGCTGAATATCTATTTTTTCTCCACCATAAACACCTTCCAAAAATAACTTGCTTTGGTTATACTTTGTAAATTTAAAAAGTTGCTTTTTTATTTGTTGTACCAGCTCACGAGTGGGCGCAATGATTAAGGCCTGAACTTCCGCTTTAGTAGGATTAATTTTGTTCAACACAGGTAATCCAAAAGCCGCTGTTTTTCCCGTTCCTGTTTGCGCTAAGCCAATTAAATCAGTCTTCGTTTCTAAAAGTACGGGTATGACTGCCGATTGAATCTCAGTTGGAGTCACAATATTGAGTTCTTTCAATCCCTTTATGTAAGCCTCACTTATTCCTAGTTCTGAAAATGTTGTCATAATCGTTTATTTTGGCACAAAGGTAAACTTTTAAGTGACCTATTTTTAAAAATACGTTTTTAATATCATTACATATAATAGCAACACAAAAGTAAATGCCACTAATGTAATCATGACCACTTTCTGCTGAGCTATTTTATAGAAAATAGAAAAGGCTTCTACGTCCTTTCTTAATTCTAGAAATACATTTTGCAAAAGCCAAATTACACCATAAACAATTACCACAATTAATACACAAAAAAATATGCCTTGCAATAAGGCTTTTTCAAATGCGGGACTAAGATGACTAAAGACTGAGGTCAAAATAACCACTAATAAAGTTACTCCCAATAGATGTGGAACATATCTACCGACAATATAAAAACTCTCCATCCCCAACTGACCTAACTGACTAATTTTGCTAGAATTTTGCTGGTATTTCAAGCCTCTTTTTTGCTGGGCTTTGTTTCGTCGGGTACGTGTACTTTCTAGTGGAGGAACGGATGACCCAAAAGAATCCTCAGATGTTTGTTGACGCTTCAGTTGCTCCCATCTAAACAAATCATACTTGGCTCTAGTTTTTTTATTATTGAGTACATCATAGGCTTCTGTGATCGCGATAAATTTGGCGGCTGCTCCTGGATCACTATTTTTATCTGGATGAAATTTAGTCACCAGCAAACGATAATTTTTTTTGATCTCTGCTTTTGTTGCGTTTCTTTCAAGTCCTAAAAGTGAATAATAATCTTTCATAATTAATCTGATCTCAATAGACTGTCCTTGTATTTTGTTTGGAAAAATTACAATGTAAAATAACAAAATCTAATTGAATTATTTTCGAAATTGCATAAGGAGAAGGGCGTATTCCCACCTTCGTTTCCCTTCAGTGGGACCAGGCTATCCGGCACTCTCCCCGACTTTCAGTTCCTGTTTTGGCAGAATGTGTCATCGTCGGGGTTCAAACAACACCTACTATCCTTTACGCAAAAAAAAGTGGCTTCCCCTGTTCTTGATTCTACATATCCATAAAATCATTAGGAAAAACCACTTTTAGTATTTGTGAAACTACAAAAATGTAAAGTTACACTTAGATCAGATCAAATCTTTGTAAAAGACTTGACCAATTGTATTTTGCCTTGAATGTGATCATTCATCTCTTCAAGTTCCTCTGCAGGAATCCAAAGCTCTGTATGAAAATCTAGTCCAACAACCTGTACTTCATATTTTTTTATAAATTCATCCTCAACGACAAATTTTAATACATGCCCTACTCCATAGCTTGGCACATTCCACTCTCGCGAGATTTGCTCCGCATATGCTTCATTGAGCACTGGATAAAAAATCGGTTGACCTGGTAATCTCGGAGGAAAACGACGCCAATCCCTTTGAATGATCAAGTCCAACTCGGCTTGATTGACTGGACGGAATAAAGTCATGATTAGTTTGTTTGAAAATTTAAAAATTGATTAAATATATTGATTCGTAACTTGAGAAATTTATCTTTCCTTTGGAACTTTTCTATTTCGTTAATTCAGGAAACTAATTTTTAATTTTGTGTATTGGATTGATTCAAAAACTCCTCTACTTCTTTTATACTTTGACACCAAGTACCTCCATTGTTTTCTATCATCGTTCCAACCGCTCGTAAACTTTTTTCCATTTTCTTGTCAAAGGGACCATCAAAATCAGAAAAGCAAAAAATGGTTTTCATTGGACGCTTATTGGAATCATCAGCTACTTCAGCAATGGAAAAAACACCTACTATTTTTGCAGTAATAACGTAAAGACAATAATCGCAATTGGCTCGTTCATTTAGCTCTCTTTCTTTGGCCACCTCATTCCAATCAGTTACGACTGGGTTGAAATAATCAATTTCCAATTTTGGAATCAATTGATCCCGCCAAAGTGATTGATTACAAGTTCCTCCTAAAAATACTTTTTTCATCTGTTTAATTATTTTTATAACTTTTAGATTTCTATCTATTGGATCATCCTTACTTTATATTAGACATTAATCTAGTGTTTCAACTCATTACTGCCGCTTCATGACGAGATTGTAAATCAACCAATGCACGGATTTCCGATAAACTAACTTCTTTAGTTAACTGACCATTTAAATAAACTGTTTTTAACAGTCCGCTTTTCTCTTTTGCATCACTGACCATTTCTTCCATTCCCGTAACTTCATATTCATTGCCATTTACGCAAAGTAAACCCTTGGCTGATTTTTTAGTTCCATCATCTGTTTTAGGATTTTTAAAAATCGCCCTCCCTTCTCCATTTACAACTCCATAAGTTGCTTTCATGGCAAAACCAAAAGTATCGCGTGTCACATACTGATAAGTGTAGGAGCCAATTCCAAAAACAACATTGGTTGACGCAAATCCTTTTTCGAGTAATCGTACACAAATCTTTTCGCATCGCTCCAAAGTAATGCTGTCTCCGTAAATGGTTCCGATATGAGGATCCAATAATTTAAAACCTTTTTCAGTCTGGCTTCCGCCAAAAATTTCCCAAAGAATTTCTACGGCTCCTTTATGTTCTGGACTTCCAGGTTGAGCATCAGGGTCACCGCAAATAATTTTTACTGGATCACCAGAATCAGGTCGAATGACCACCTTCCCATCTCGCGCCAAAATATCATTTTTAAGCGATGGAATATATTCGGTCATTACTTTCCAAAAATCCCAAGTATCAGAAACAATGCTGACGATTCCTGTTGGGTAAATATCATTAATCAAACGTTGGAAAGTTGAAATTTCATCCAACTCCGTTCCCATGCACATCACAGAATGTTCTGTTGCAGGCACACTCACCCCAACCATTTCTTTGTCGGGATCTGCTCCATAATAATCTTCTAAAAAATCAATAGCAGGAATGGTATCCGTTCCTGTAAAACTCAATAAATGAGCTGCACCGCTCATCATTGCGGCTTCCAAACCAGCCATTCCACGAAAGCTAAAATCATGTCCTTGAAAATTGACAAATTCTTTATCTCCTCCTGTGATTTCAGCATATCGATTTAAGATTTTTTTATATTGAAACGCTGTGGTTGCACTGGTACAAGGCATCCAAATCACACAGGACAAAATCGTTTCTAAAAAATTAGTCACCCAGAAAAATTCTGGAATCGTATTTTTAATTGTAAACATTGGCATCCTCATTGGAACCAACATTCCTTCAGATAATGCTTTGATTTCAATCGGCATATAGCCCAAGTCATGCAAAGCTTCCACATGCTCATATTTAATCGCATCTGGACCGAGATAACTTCCAATTCGTCGTTTGTATTTTTCCACAACTTTATCCTTAGGCTGCTTGAAAAAATTATTATCAAAATCCTCTTGTAAATATTTTTTCATAAAATACTGTAATCCAAAAAACATCACTTTGTCAATGCCTGGAATCCGACTTTTTCGAGGGGTCCAATTGGAATACACCAATTCAGTTCCTTCAGGATATTGATTCCGATGATCTACTTTGTAACCGTCTGATAGATGTAATGAATTCATGCCGTTTTATTTTTAAAGTTTAGTAAAACTCAACTAATTTTCTTAAATGCTATTGATTCGAAACTAAATGATCTCTCACTTCCATAAGAGCGAATCCTAATAAATTCTCTCCTCGCCACTTTGTCGGATCATAAACATCTCGATTATCTTTTGCCAAACCGATTCCCCAGATTCGATCAACCGGACTGGCTTCTACTAGGACTCTTGTATTCGTTTGCAATAAGTATTCCTTTAAATTGGGGTTTTGAGAAAACTTATGAATATTTCCGTCCAAAACAATTTGATATTTTTGTTCGTCCCATTTTGTTGCTTCAAAATTGCGCACTTTTCGCCCCAAGGCTTTTGCTTCTGCTGGTGTCTTTGCGAAGATGATTTTATCCAACATTTCCTGATCTTCAAACAGTTCTGCTTTTCGAGCCATCATCCAATGTTCTGCACTTTTGTACACGATTTCATTGACTTTAAAATCATCTAACCACCATTGACTAAAACAACTTGAAGTTAATTGGCCGTCAGGCCGAACTCGATGTCCCCAAAAGAAAACATATTTTATTCTTTCTCCTGATTCGATCTTTTCTATGAGTTGATCTGTATTGTATTTCATGATGTAATTTTTTTTCAGCATTGACTAACATCGCTCCTTAAAGGAACAATGTTAGTTTAAAATGTAGTGAATAAGTTGCTTTATATTTTTTGCTGTAGGGATATTATATTTTTGACAAACGATATCGACATTTCCCTTTCGCCAATATCCGTCAGGACAACAAATAATTATTTTTCCACTCTCTGCAAACAAGCCTAATTCTAATAAAGTCACTGGAGATTTAGTTTTCGGATCGAAATAAAAAACGATCTTGTCCGCTTTTTCTAGCGCGTTTAATTCCCAATCAACTTGTTCTTTAAAATGCGGATTTGTAATTTCTTGTTTCCATGAGGCATTCCATTTTTTTCTTCTTGGATTAAGAATTGTTATGTTTTTGTTTTTCAGTAATTCAATGATTTCATTTTGCCATTGACTGGCTTTATCTTGTTCTATGCTTCCAGCAAGGAAGACTGATTTTCCTTGGATGCTTAGTGGTTCTGGTGCGGTGATTAGGTTCATATTTCTATTTGGATAATTTGTCTTCATAACTTTCATATAACTCATCACTAAGTCTTATGATATCTTCCATCCTTGCAATTGATGCTATCCAGTACTCTGGAATACCTTCACTACCGTAGTAAATTCCTGCAAGTCCTCCAGCGATTGCCGCTGATGTATCAGTATCATGTCCAAGATTTATTATGGACAAAATAGTATCTTCATAATCGTTTCCTTTCAAAAAAAACCACAAACTTGATTCTAAAACTTCAATGACATATCCTCCAGTTTTCAGATCATCTATATTCACTTCTCTAATATCATTTTGAATTACTTTTTCAAAATGTTTCCTTTCATTTTTAGAAAATTCCATTTCGTTCCAAAATTGTAAAACTTCTTTTCTCATTTCGGTATAAGCAATTTCTTTCTTTTTTCCTTCGAGTAATTTTTCAGCCACTTTTAGATAAATCAAACAACTCATGGCAGCCCTTATATGTCTATGAGTTAAAGCAGAAACTTCCCAAATGATTTTAAATTGTTCTTCAATTTTCTTTCCTTTTATGTAAAACAATAAAGGGATAATTCTCATTAAAGAACCATTTCCATTATCATACTCATCTCCATAATATTTTTGTCTTTTCAATTCTTCTAAATCATCTTCAGCAAGAATTTTTTCTAATCGAGATATAGCTTTAGAGGTTGTAAACCCAATATCAAATACTTTTCCTCTTGCAGACCAATAGGCTTCTTTCTTCCATTTAATAAAATTCAAGGAAATTTCCTTTAAATTATATCCGTTCACAAGTGATTCCGCAAGACAAAAGGTTAAAGAACTATCATCGGACCAAGTCCCTTCAGGCTGATTGTAAGTTCCATAGCCAACCATTCCCTTTGCAGGATTTAACTTCATATCATCTCTTGAGTTAAACTCAAATGGAACGCCAACTGCATCGCCTATCGCAATTCCCAAAAGTGCATCTCTTACTTTATTTGATTTCATTTTTTTTATTTAAATACGTCAACCCTATTAACAATCTTCTCCTCCTCTATTTTCAATACTTCTTCAGTCGGAACTTCGAGATTTGAAAAATCACCTTTCACATTTAAATACTGTGTTTTCACAAAATCAGTCATATCTGTAATTTCTAGAATCCATTCTTGATTAAAGCGTTTCAATATCTCGCCTTTAAAACCTAATTGAATCGCCTTTCGTTCTAATTTTTCTCCAGCAGGATTATGATCTGGATCCCATTGTAGACGCACTTCAAATTCAGCTAAGGCGGATTTCCATTCTTCATGACTAGGATAAATATGATTTTTAAAACTAGAATGAACCGCATTTTTCAAAATCACTTTAAAACCTTCTAAGCTTATGCTGACTGCAAGAATTCGTTCTTGATTTACTTTGCTTGCCCAACCGGCCCGATACATCATCCACATGAAGTTGGGTTTGATCCAAGTCATTCTGTCAAAAGAATAATGTGAACCTCCAAACTTTTGATTGCTTATCGCAAAATCAGCTATTCGATCATTAAAGGCTTGATAAACTACAATGGACTTTTCATCATAGTGTCCTATTATTTGTTGTCCACTTTTGGGCAAACGTTTTTGTTGTGTTATATAATTTTCAGTTTTCATTTCTTTTACTTAAATATTGTTGTTCAAATTCATGTACTACTTGGATCAATCTATCATCTAATCTGGACAATCCTTCTTTTGAAATCCAATGAGGTACACCACCATAAAATGCTTGAGCAATTCCTCCAGCCATACATGCGATCGTATCTGTATCTCCACCAATTGAAATTGCATTTCGGATCGCATCTTCATAATCGTTACTTTCTAAAAATGCAATGATGGCTTCTGGAACAGATCCTTGACAACTCACATCAAACTGATATTCAGGTCGTATCTCTGCAATACTTCGGTTCAAATCATATCCGAATTTTTCTTCAATTCCAACTTGAATGGCTCGTTTGGTGTATCCTGTTCGAGCCCAGAAAACCGCGAGGGCAATTGCTTGCGCCCCCTTGATTCCTTCAGGATGATTGTGAGTGACTTCTGCACTTTCTTTTGCTTTTTGTAAAACTTCTTCCTCCGTATCGTAAGCAAAACCAATTGGTGAAACACGCATCGCAGAACCATTACCCCAACTGTTATAGGGTCCGATCATTCCAGTCAACCAAATTTTAAACCGAGCACCATAACCCACTCCTGGATATTGCAATCCATATGCTCGAATCGTTTTGGCGAAAGACAAATCATTTAAAATACAATCCGCTACTGCTATGGTCAAAACCGTATCATCGGTAAATCTTGATTTGTTTTTAAACAAGGTGAATTCCTTTGATTTAAAATTTCCTTTTCGTTCAAATCTTGATCCAACGATGTCTCCAATGATTGCTCCGATCATAATTTATTAAGTTTATTGATGATCATTTTTTGTCTATAAAAGGTTTTCTAGTTTTAATTGCTTCAGTCTTGGGTCATCGATTGTGCTAAAAGAATCCGTAGTATATATTTTGGTAAAATGTTTATCTAACTCATCCAATCCTTTGCTAAATATTCCGTGACTGACCACGAGAATAATGTCACCTGCATTTTTATTTTTTAGTTCTTTAGCCAAGCCTAAAAAAGTGCCTCCTCCATCGCAGATGTCGTCCACAATTACACAAGTTTTGTTTTTAAAATCATCAGCATATACCTTAAAGCCTTTTAATTTCCCTGTGTTAACGTCTCGATGTTTACTACATTCTATTACTGGTTTTCCGCCAAGGAAAGCGGACAATTTATAGATCTTTTTCAAAGCGCCACCATCTGGAGAAATCAATGTATAATCAACTAAATCTTCTAAAACCTTTTTTACGAAAGTATAATTCTCAACTACTTTTACTTTATTCAACAAAGCTGGCGTTACTTCAGAATGAGGATCAAAAATACTGACTTGATCAAATCCTGCAGCATTAATAATGTTGGCATAAACCTTTACACTCAATGGCTCACCAACAACCATCACTCGATCTTGGCGTGCTGCTGGAAAATATGGAATGATCAAATTAATTCGGGTAACCCCCATTCTATCCAAAGCATCTTTAGCCAAAAGCACTAATCCTAAATCATTAAAACTTTGAATCCGGTGGCTGATCGTCACCTCCTCTCCTTCTAATGAGAAAGCTTTGATTTTGATATGTGGTTCTCCTCCATTGAAGGTGAACGTTTCAAATTCAATGCTAGGACCAAGTGGCGTAAAGTTATTATCAAGGTTCAAATTTTTCATTTTGTGTGATTTATACACAAATATAATTGCATTAAACATAGCATGCAAGTATTTTGCGTAATTTTTACACAAATAGACGTATTTATAAAAAAATCCAATGCAAAACACTGGATAATTGATCGCTCGACAATGATTGAAAAAGGAACCTCAAAATTTGAAATAAAAGGAATTTTGCATAACCAAGGATTCAAATATTTTATATTTCAAACATCATCCCTTTCTTTTTTAAAGCGAAATATTTTTTCTTATGAAACCTAAAAAGCGAACCTGGTCTACCCTTCCCTCGAGAATGTTTTTCTTTTAATTCCTCTAGAATGTCTAGCTGCAGGAATTTCTTTTTAAAATTTCTACGATCGATTTTCTTACCCTTTAATATTTCATACAACTGATGCAATTCCGAAAAAGGAAATTTCTCATCCAACAATTCAAAACCAATGGGTTCATATGATATTTTTGCGCGAAGGCGATTGATGGCCACATCCATAATTCGATCATGATCAAAAGCCAATTTAGGTAAATCATTGATGTTGAACCATTGAGCATCAGCAGCATCTGTGTCCGCATAGACGTCAAACAAGGAAGGGCGCACCAAACCATAGTAAGCAACCGTTACTACCCTATTTCTAGGATCGCGATTCAAATCTCCAAAAGTATAAAGTTGTTCCAAATAATTGACCCCAACTCCTGTTTCTTCTTTCAATTCGCGAGCTACCGCTTGCTCCAATGATTCATTTTCCAATACCAATCCACCAGGAATGGCCCACTTCCCCTTAAAAGGTGCAATATTTCTCTCAATCAATAGGGCAGATAAACCACTCCCTGATTCATATCCGAAAACGACTGCATCCACACTCAATTTTATTTTTGGTAAAGCCATAATTTTTATTTTGTGTATTTATCACACAATAATAGGGTTTTATTTTAAAACTTGCAGAAATGTCGATAAAATGAGCGCATATCCTGACCTTAGACTTCTATTCACTACATTCAGTTTCTCTTTGGCTAAATGGGATTCAATCGACTTCTGCTTCTAAGGCGAAAAAATATTCAATATCCATTAAATCAATATCCA
>CAYTVR010000183.1:9384-14488 GCA_964441245.1 uncultured Saprospiraceae bacterium
TCAATATCCATTAAATCAATATCCAATAGCGATTTCGACAAGAGGCGCTTATCTATTGGAAATTGAAGGTTTAATTATTAGATATTGGATTTCATAAAGCTCAGGTCAAATAGAATTTTAAGATTAAAAACTGAGCGCCAATATTCTTAAATATGAGCAAAAAGGAAGACTATAAAATTATCGACACTTGGCGTAATAAGGTCAAGTTCAATTCAAAATTTATACAAAGAAAATTTTAACTGAGTAAATTATTCCATCAAAGTAAACATAATTTGTTTTTTATTAGTCAATTATTTGTTTTTTATTTACATAAAGAATATATTTGCATATATAGTATAAAGCATTGATTTTCAGAACAAAAACACTTAGAAACATGAAAAAGCAAGCAGGACATCGGCAATATAATTTCCCAGATGCTGATTTATATCTTCAATGTATGGAGCGATTGAAAAATGCCCATAGAGATTTAAAGAATTTTGAACAGTATGGGTATAAAAAAGATCGAATCAAGAAATTCAAAGCCATGTGTGATAAGTTTAGAGCACTTCCAGATGACGACGAATTGGTAGGTGATCAAATGATTGTGACAGATAAAAAGTATCAGGCTGCTGAAAAACTAAAAACTGCGATCAGAAGTGTGATGACTAGGGTGGCTATCAAATACACCAATAGATCTGGTCGATATAGAAAATTCGGTACAGCCAAGATGGGTGATATGACCGATGCTCAGTTATTGTTTTGTGGACGTAGAGTTGCCAGAGTGGCTCGGCAACAAATTGATTTTTTAGCGGACGTCGGGGTAAATGAAAACAATATTAAAAGGGTAACTGATGCTTGCTCTAATTTCGAAAATGCCTTGAATATTCAACAAGATCGAGTAGCCGATCGAGATATTTCTGTAGAACGTAGAATCGAACAGGGCAATAAACTTTATCAAGAGCTAATTGTCTTGTGTAATATCGGTAAAGATATTTGGGCTGAAACCGATAAGGTGAAATATGAGAGTTACACCATCTATGAAAGTAATAACGACCAAAAAATTGCTCGAAAATTGAGAGAAAGTGGAAAGTAAGCCTTTTGAAAGTAAAAATTCTCTAAAGCTATTTCTGCTTAAGTCGTTTTCTCAGTTAAAAACCTTACTTTTGCCTTGAAAATTGACAATGATGGAATGCAAATATATGATCTTTCCTTTTTTAATCTTGTTCTGTTGGGCATGCCAGCAAGAATCTACAAGTAAAAAAGGAAGTGAAAAAAAGATAGAAGAAATCAAAACAACAGGATCAATTGCTGAAATTATTCGAAATCCAGTAAGTGCCAACAAACCATTGGATACGACTAATATTGCAAAGATGACCTTTGACAAAACTGTTTTTGATTTTGGTAAAATAAAAGAAGGAAAAACGGTGGAACATACGTTTAAGTTCATCAATAATGGAAAAACGCCCCTTTTAATCAATGACGTGCGCTCGACTTGTGGGTGTACGATTCCATCTTGGCCTAAAGAAGCAGTTGATCCAGGGAAAAAAGGAAAAATAAAGGTTGTTTTCAAAAGTGAAGGAAAAAAGGACCAACAAAGAAAACCTGTAACCATTACTGCTAACACCTTCCCTTCTGAAACGGTACTTTACATGAACGGAACAGTTTTGCCAAAATAATTTTATAAATACATACTAAAGAAAAAATAAGAATATGGATGTTGTAAACATGTTAATGCCGATTTTGATCATCAGTGCGGTCTACTTTTTTATTATGAAACCGCAGAGGGATCAACAAAAAAAACAAGAAGGCTTTCTAGATGGTCTTTCTAAGGGAACTGATGTAGTCACGACTAGCGGTATCCATGGGCGGATCAATAAAATTGAAGATGACGTAGTCACTTTACAAATCGATACAAAGACTTTTATCCGTATCAACAAGGGTGCTATTTCTAGAGAAATGACTGAACAAATTTCGAGTAATGCGAACGCATCGAAACAAAAGGATCAAAAAGAACAAAGCAAAGCCGTTGATAAAAAAGCAAAACAAAGCTAAGTCACCCTACTTTAATTTTGAATGGGAAAGAGCAATGCTCATGTTATGCATGAGCATTGCTCTTATTTTTTGGCTATTGATCAAACTTTCTCAAACATTTAAAACGAGTCGAGAAATCAATATTGAATACAATTTTCTATCCGATAAAATGACTTTTGTTGATACTCCTCCAAGTAAGGTAAAAGCATTTGTGGAAGGTAGAGGTTGGGACTTGATGTCAAATTATTTTTCTACAAGCCCGACGAAGATTTCATTTGAGATGCCAGACCGATCGACCTTTACTATTCCTAGTAGTTTACTAAAAAGTAAAATCGCTCAAGAGCTACCCAATCTAGAAATTAAAGAAACAGGATTCGACTATATTGTTTTGAACATGGAAGAGCGTATTGAAAAAAAAGTTCCCATCATTTTACAAAGTGAATTAAAATATGCTGCGCAATTTCAATTAAAAGATTCCATAAAAATAAAACCTGATAGTGTACTAATTTTTGGGCCCTCTACCCAAATAAGCGAAGTAAATGAATGGTATACAAAGATGTTACAGTTAACTGATTTGAAAAATAATACCACCGCGAAAATTCCTTTACAAAACCCCAATAATCAACAATTGCGTTTAAAACCTGAAGAGGTAAATGTAGATATAGAAGTAGAACAATTTACCGAGAAATCCTTATTTATTAAAGTAGATGTAAAAAATGCACCGGATAGCTTGAAAATTTTTCCTGAAAGAATCAAATTGACTTGTGTTTTAGGCTTAAGTAGATATAATGAAATTAGACCAGAAGATTTCGCTTTAGAAGTCAATTTGAAAAATTTTCCGCTCAATACAGTCAACAATACCATTCCTATTTTGGTGACCAAACAACCTAATTACATCAATAACATCAAACTGAGTGATCGAGCAGTAGAATTCTTTTTTGTTAAATAGCATTGATAAAATTGAGCCCTTCCTGATCTATCATACCTGGAAATTCTAATAGAATATTTTCCCAATCTTTACATTGACAATGGTCTTGTCCAAATGGACATTTTTGAACATCATAGCCACATAAAGCCAATTGCCAACTATGATTTGGGAGTAAAGGTGTTTCCGCAGAAAGGTGATTGACCAAAACAATATACAAAACCTGATTAGGCACATGCTGTGGAACATTAATCACATAACCATACAATTTAAGCAAGGCAATTAAGTGTCGTAGAAGAACGTCAATTTGAAATACATTCAACTGTTCAATTGGTGGAAAAATGCTTTTAGGAATTCCTATCCAATCTTGCAAAGGTTTAAATTCTGCTTCGATCAAAGCATTTTCTATCCCATCTTTGCTAAGGTTTTTCCTATTTCTAATCTCATCTGGAACCTTACTTTCCGCTAACTTAATATCAAAAATTATCTGTTGTATATATCTCTGCATAGCAATCTATAGAAAATAGAACACAAACTATTTTCTAATTTAATGTGAATAAATTAATCGTGAATTATGAGTGATAGGAGATTTTAATTAGGACAGTTTTATAAACGCTAATTCATAGATTTGGTTTCAAATATATATTTTTTTATTTAAACTGATTTAGTCGTTTTCCAATCCTTAAGAAAAACAATTATCTGCCATGGCATTGCCTGCTAACCATCCACCAGTCCAAGCAGCTTGGAAGTTAAATCCTCCTGTTATAGCATCAATATTCAACACCTCACCAGCCATGAATAAGCCCGGGTGAACTTTACTTTCAAATTTTTTAAAATTGACTTCCTTTAAGTGGACGCCACCGGCTGTTACGAACTCCTCCTTAAAAGTACTTTTACCATTTACACAGTACTGCCCATTGGTCAATTCTTCTATTAATTTGTTCAATGACTTTTTGGAAATATCCGCCCATCTAAGATCGAGGGGAATTCCAGCAGCAGTTATTAAAGATTTCCAAAGCCGCAATGGAATTTCTAATTGTTTATGCCCAGCAATCAACTGCTTAGGATATTTTTGCCGAAGTTCATTCAATTTTTCAAGCAATTGATCTCGCGCCATTCCACCGACCCAATTGACTAAAATATCAAATTGATAGTTATGTCCATTGAGCAATCGAGCACCCCATGCTGATAGCTTCAATATTGCGGGACCACTCATTCCCCAATGGGTAATCAACAATGGTCCACTGGCCTGTAGTTTGTTCCCAACAATTTTCACTTGAGCCGAAGGGACGGACAATCCAGGTAAGCCATCAATCCTTTGATCTTTAATATTAAAAGTAAACAAAGAAGGGACTGGTTCAACTATTTTATGCCCTAAGTCTTTTAATAAATTCCACACTCTAGGGTTAGAGCCACTGGCCATCATCAATTGATCTGCTTCATAAATAGATCCTCCACCAACTTCAATCTTCCATTTTTCACTTTCTAAGGGAGCATGTATTTTATCTACTCTTTCTTTTAACTTCACCTCTACTCCAGCCTTTTGCGCACTTTCCATCAAACAATCCATGACACTCTGAGAACTATTACTCTCTGGAAACATCCGGCCATCCGATTCGATTTTAGTCTTTACTCCCCTACTTTCAAACCATTCCACAGTATCTCCTGAACAAAATTGATAAAAAGGACCTAATAATTCTTTTTCACCACGAGGATAAAATTTCACCAAATCCTTTGGTTCAAAGCATGCATGAGTCAAATTACACCGACCACCGCCAGATATTTTTACTTTATTCAAAACGGAAGTTCCCCGTTCTAAAATGACTACTTTTGCACTGGGATTTTTCTCGGCGCAAGTAATTGCAGCAAAAAATCCAGCAGCTCCTCCACCAACGATAACAACATGATAGGCTTGACTCAAATCTTTTTCTTTTTCTTATCAATAAATTTGGTACAATATTAAGAAAATATAGAGATAATGAAATATCTCTTGGTAGGAAACCTTAAATTTTAAAAAGGTTATGATCGCTTTTGGTTAAAATAGGTATAGGCTATTCATTGAAGTTATTTTAAAATAGAGCTTCATGCCTACAGACAAAGCATTGATCGCCAGGTCCTTCAGCTTTTTCTCGTCCCGTAGCTAAGGCTACGAAACTTAAAAAGAGATTC
>CAYTVR010000184.1:0-14427 GCA_964441245.1 uncultured Saprospiraceae bacterium
TAAAAAATCAGTTGCTGATCTTCAGATTCAAAGCATTCAAATTGTTCATGCCAATGGACAAGTCATGAGCAATTTAAATGAATCAACGGAAGTAAATATTGCAGACCTCAGCCCAGGATGTTATTTCGTTCAGTTTTCAACTGATCAAGGAATATTGACCAAAAGAATTATAAAGATGTAAAACACCCTCTCTCATTAGATATGTATTGAGTTGCTCTTTGCTACACCATGTTTTAAATGGAGCGTCAGAGCAACTTTTTTTTTGGCATATACGCTTTTAGTTTTTTGAAATTTTCCTTCACTTTCCTTTGCTCTCCTCAAACCTACCTTTCGTCTTATACCCTGCACGTTCCATTGTTAAAGCCATTATTTTGCGAGTAAGTTGTTAATTCTATTTTTAATTTAACCTTGAAATCATGAAAATAATAAATTTGATACTAGCCTTAAGTATCCTGACGACTACCCTTTGGAGCCAAAATCATTGCTTGGATTTTGATGGAGTAGATGATTTTATCAATGCTTCCGTTACCCTAGGAAATGCCAACTTTACCACGGAAGTTTGGTTTAAATCTGACAACAGTAATACCAATACTGTTTGCCCAAATAATTTTAAACGGCTCATTTCTCTTGGAGGGCCAGCGAGTCGATTGGAAGTAGGAGAGTGTGGTGGTGAGTTGAATATTTTTTGGCTCAATCCTTTAGGAGCAAATCCTACGTTCCCAATGCCATCTGCTCCAAATATTGGAAACGATGGTTTATGGCATCATTTAGCCATGGTCCGGAATGGAAATGATGTTGAAGTCTTTCTGGATTGTATTTCTGTTTTTCAAAATGATCCTGTTGCGAATCCTATCGGAAATATGAATTTCGATCTCTTTCGAATTGGACGTTGGCCAGGTGGTGGTACCACTCCAAATCAATGGTGGTTAGGACAAGTGGATGATGTCAGACTTTGGAATCGAAGTTTAACTTTAACAGAAATTGACAATCAAAAAAACTGTGTGTTAAGTGGTTCAGAACCTGGTTTGCAAATTTACTGGCCTTTGGATCAAGGAATTGCCGCAGGTAATAACACGACTATTACGCAAGCAGTTGATGTTAGTCCTTCAAATAATTCTGGTAATCTCTTGAACTTCGATTTAGGTGATCCATCAGCACCATCGGCGAGTCAAAGTAATTTTATTGCCTCTAATGCTGGTTTGATTTACCCTAATTACAATGGGTTGGATTTTGAAATCAGAGATTATCCTTATCGCAATAATTTACTAACAGAAATATGCAATGGTGAACCTGCTCATTTTTGTTTATTTGATAATGGTCAAGCTCCTGCTCCCAATTCCAACATTACGGTCCAATGGGAATATAGTGATGATGGTGGAACTTCTTGGAATAATATTACTGGAACTCCTTTTGTCGATTTTTGTTTTGGTGTGCCTTCCGGAAATATTACGATGGATTGTAGCACAAGTATAACAGGATTTGTGGATCGAAAATATCGAGCAATTAGTAATGTAACTCAAGCGCCATTTGGTTCTTGTGATTATTTCAGTGATGAATATGACATTCGAATTTGCTGTCCAATTAATCCAGCTACAGCTGTTATTATTTCACCACCTAATCCACTATGTGAAGGAGATGCAGCAACGCTTAACGTTAGTTTAGATCCCAGCACTATTGACCTTTTTGTGCAAACACCTGGTCCCAATGTGACCATTGATTGGTGTTTAAATGGAAGCCCAATTGTTCCTGCGCTTCCACCCAATACCACTTCTTTTACTTACAATTTTACAGCACCAGTTGTGTTGACACCGACCAATTTTTGCTTTGAAGCAAAAATCACAAATTGCGCGAACAAGTCGTCCATCTTCTCTTCCTGTATTCGAGTTGATCCAGAACCTAAATGTGGTCGGATCATTGGTTTACCAACGCCCTCAACTTTGACGCAAGTTTTTCCATCTCCGAATCCAGTTTACGAAATGTGTCCTGATAACGATGCTTCCTTAGGAATTGATCCAGCCTTTCCATTTAGCAATTGTAATCCACAATGGCAGTATTCATTTGATCAGTTGACTTGGTTTCCATTGGGTTTTTCTAACTCGATTCAGAATACGAATATTCTTCCTAGGTCAGTTTTAAATTGGCCCCCAGGTGCGACCTCTATTTTTTATCGCATTCAATGTTTGCCACTAGTGAATCCATCGGCTTGTGATCCTTGTTTTGGAGACACCCTAGAAATACAATTGATAGATGATCCACAACCGGCAACGATTACTGGAATCAATCAGATTTGTAAAGGAGATATTTCAACCTTATCCGTGTCAAATCCTGACCCTAGTCATACTTATACTTGGTTTTGTAATGGTCTACAAGTAGGAACAGGAACGAACTACCAAGCGAGTATGGATGCTTGTTATTGGGTAGAAATATCGAATGGATGTGTGATCGCCGAGTCGCCTCAATATTGCTTAACCGTTTGTGAAGTCATACCTAAATTGAGTTGTCCTATTACACCAAATGAATGTGCTTGTCTGGGCGATCCAATTACTCTTGATGCCTGTGATTCTGAATATTCTTGTGATCCAGCTGCTACATTAATTTATGCTTGGTACATCAATGGAGTATTACAAACGACAACAACCTGTGATATTACCGATACGCCTCCAGCCGCGGGTTCTACTTATCGAGTAGAAGTGACACATCCGGCGAGTGGATGTACGGCAAGTACGGAACGATTTGTAAAACCATGTGATAAACAATAAACCCTATTAAAAACATGAAGTAGTTTTCATGAGGTTTTTGTTATAAAAAACATAATTCAAAAAACTACTCTTAAAAATAAAATCATGAAACGATTTTCGATAATTTTATTATATATAGTATTTACTTTCTTTTCAATTGTGTGTATTGTAATAATGAGCGTCACTCAATTATCTGCTCAGTGTAATCCTAATTGTGGACAAACGACCAATCTTAATTTTAGTACAGGTTGGGATCAAACGGTTGGTGCGCTGATTAATGTAGGGCAAGTAGATCCGCACTGGCGCTTGATGAATACACCCCCACTTACGGGAGCACTTCCTGCTTCGGTTGCTGTGCCAAATGCTTATGCAATCACTCCTTTTGGGGGAACCTGGAACGTTATCCCTGGAAGTAGGCCCATGTCAATGTCCAATCAGGCAGGTTTCGGGCCAGATAATGCTGACGCTAATCAGCCTTGGCGATTTCGGAGATACTTCTGTGTATGTGAAGATACAGAAGTGGAACTCATTGGACAGATCAAAGCAGATGATACGGGTTCGTTGATGCTCTATGATGGCAATGGTAATCCGATGCCTTTTTCTGCAGCATTAGCACCAGCACCCAACGCCAATAATTTTAATGTAGGTGTACCTTTTAGCCAAGTATTATTTTTGCCTGCGGGTAATTATTATTTTGAATTTACTTTGTTAAATACCAATGCAACCGCTAGTGGTTTTGCAGTGCAAGGGACAATGCTTAGTACCACTAGTCTTTCGCTCTACGATGAACAATTGGGTTGCTGTGCAGTATCTGTGATTACAGGACAAAAAATATTGGATAATGATTGCGATCAAGTTTTTGACCCTACTAGTGATCAACTAGGTGTAGGCTTTGTTTTTGATTTAATTGATAATAGTACAGGGAATATAATAGCAACAACACAAAGTGATGTATTTGGTGAATTTGAATTCAACAATGTACTTCCGGGTTCTTATACTGTTCGTGAACGACAAGAATTTGGGTGGCTTGGAGTTCCCGTATCTGTTCAGGTTGTTTTGGGCCCATTAGATGTTCAGACGGTTACTTTTTTTAATTGTCCTTATACGACTAATACTTTAGCGGGTTGTGTCTATGGTGACATAACAGCCAATCCAACAAATATTCATAATGAAAAAGGCTTAGCAATTGTTCATCAAGGTGGTTTCTTTAACGCTGATAAAACACATACATTTTCCAGTACAAATGTTCCCTTTGGCGTAACTGGCGATGAACACCTTATAGGTAAACAATGGGATAATGTAAGTGGTACACTTCAATTAAATACAACTTTAAATGATTTTATCGATGTAGATCAAGGAGCCCATTCCGTAGAGAATCTTCACGTTCTAGAAACTAGCATACCTTGTAATGGAGGCACCTTTGCTGCAGTTGGTACTGTACGAAATGGAAGTAACCAAGATATTTTTTATGCGGAATATAACACTAACGGATTCATGTCTTATTATACTGATATTACTAGCACGCCGGGGCCAGATAGAGAAAGGGTGCATGAATTGATCAAATTAAGTAATAATGGATTGCTGTGCGTAGGAACGCAAAGAGCTGCTTCATCTTTTCCTTCTTTTGATGAACTTATAATATCTGAATTAAGCAGTTGTTCATCCGGTTTTTCTCACCATGTATTTAGTTTTCAGGATAATAGTGGACAGGTTGCTGTAACGGGACGCTCTGTGTTAGAATTGGATACTCCTTTACCTGGATATCCAACGTCAAAGTATGCAGTCACAGGATCAATTAGCGATAAGACTTACTTACTCTTACTGGATGCTTCCTATACTCCTAATTTTGCCATCGCTTATGATATTGATGGTAACTCGAATACCAGTGACGAAGGAATCCGTATCCGCCGAGAAGGAGGTAGTATTTTTATCCTTGGGAATTCTCAACAGACTGGTTTTAATAGTGCCCCTAATGCAAAAATATTTCTTCTTAAACTTGGTTTTCTAGGACAACAAGTTGTACCTACCGTCCTTGCAAATAAACTATATGATATTCCAGGTGGTGGAGAAAGAATTGTAGATGCAGACATTAATTTTGCTGGAGATATCATCCTGACAGGTGTATCAGCATTAGCTAACTCAGCTATAATTGTATCTGGTAGTCCTCTAGAGCAAAAGACTTTTTTAATGGGACTAGATACATTTGGTAATGAACTGTGGTTAAATCAAGTTTTATTACAAGAAGGATCCGAACCTGCAGATCTGCAATTTCGTCCTTTATTTGATGAAATCAATATCGTCGGAACTTGTTGGACAAATGAGTTGGTATCGAATGGAGGAATTGTTTCTAACAATCGCAAATTTGATGAAATGTTCATTCGAGCCACTTTTTCTGGAGAACTAGCTTTTAATAGTATTTGTACAAATCCTTTAGAAGCCTTGGTCAGCGAACCAACTCCAATCATCAGTGATTTTATTCCGAGTCCTGTTACACCGGCATTTAACATTGTGGATGGTACACTTGATTATGATGATTATTCTATGCGACCTGAATATTGTTCCAATGGTCAAGGAGGTGGAACCGTTGATTGTGATAGTGTCATGATTACATCACAAACGATAACCAACCCTAATAATCTTTGTTGTTATAGTCTGGATTATTATAATAACTCGCCTGGACCTCTATATGAATTGTGCGTACGTTTTTTGGGTACACCTTCTGCTACTTTTTCCAATATTTCTACAGATCCCAATCTTACTTATACATTGAATGGTACCAATACAGAACTTAAAGTTCGTAGTGCAATTTCGACAACACTACCACTTGGCAGTATTCCTAGAGCTATTGACTTTTGTCTAGCTGGAGCTACAAATACGACCATAGCTTATCTTTGGAAAGACATTAATGGAAATGTTGTATGCGAACAAACAGATGAAATTGCTTGCAACGATTGTGGAGCAGACTTTACTTGGATGGCCAATTGCTTTGATGTACAATTTACAAATACTTCTACTGGAGTACCTCCTTTGACTTATGCTTGGGATTTTGATTGTGATGGTATTGTTGAAAGTACGCTTCAAGATCCGTTATGGACTTTCCCAAAAGGGATACATTTAGTTTGCTTAACGCTTACAGATGGAACTGGAAGTTCTTGCACGACTATGCAAACCATTATGGTCAACGATACTATTGCTCCGATTTTTAATTGTCCATCAAATATAACGATCCCCACTGATCCTGGATTATGTACGGCAATGTACACACCACCAATTTCGGCAACAGATGATTGTGATTCAACGTTAACGATCACTTGTACGTACACTGGTGCGACCACTGGAACTGGACCGATTACTATTTTTAACAAAGGAGTAACCACGGTGACGTGTGTGACTGAAGATGATTGTGGCAACATAGCTACCTGTACTTTTGATATTACTGTCGTGGATAATGAACCGCCTCAGATTGTTTGTCCCGCGGCCATTTCGACTTCGGTACCTGCTTGCGCTGCTGGCTCTGTGGTGACTTTTAATCCACCGACATTTACGGATAATTGTCCGATGACCACTTATACTTGTAGTCATCAAAGTGGCGACTTTTTTCCATGCGGAACGACAATGGTTACTTGCACGGCAACCGATATGAGCGGAAACATGACCAGCTGTTCCTTTCCAGTAACAGTAGATTGTTCTTGTGGAGAATTGGCAGGTAGTTCCATTGGATGTGGTATGCTTGATGATACCTATGATTTTACAATTCAACTCATAGACAATACGGGCTCAAATACGACTGGTTGTACGGTGACGGTGACGAGTCCTCAATCAGGAGTAAGTATCGTGGTGAACTCTGTGACTAATGTTGGTCCACTCATCACGGTAACGGGAACAGCTTCAATTCCTGCACCACCGATTCCGACGACTTTACAATTGGTTGCTACGATGACCTGTATTTGCCCGAACGGGCCAGTGACTTGTTCCTTCCCAACGAACCTAGTGCTACCATGCTGTAAATCCATTTTTGTGGATAGTACCGAATATTGTAAAACAACTCCTACGATTTCCATTCCTTTAGGAAATTGCAATACTTTACATGATGTAACTCAAGTCCGTTGGTATGTTTCAGATGCACCTTGTCAACCGCTTCCGTGGACACAGCCGCCATTTAAAATAGCAACTACTTGTGATCCATTGTTATTGGAGCCTCGATTTCATACTGGAGATGTTTGCATTTATGTAGAAGTAGATATGGGATCGGGGGCTGGACCTTGTCGGACTTTGACCTCTAATGTTGGTTTTATCAAACTATGCGAACCTATCAGTTGTTCTGTGAACAACCAAGAGCATTGTTATGTGACAGGAACACCTTTTACTCCAGCGCCTTTGACAGCAAGTATTAATCCATCGACTACGAATTGTAGTTATACTATTCAATGGTGGGATGAAAATGTGATTCCAGCAGTTCCGATCCCTGGAGCAACAGGATTGATTTATCAACCTTCAGCATTGAGTTATACTGGACCCGCTAGTGGATGTAATCAAGATTATTTTTACAAAGCAGTAATTACCACACCTTCTTGCGGAGTCAGTGAATGTATGAGTCGAATTCGTTTACATCACAATGATGCACCTGTAGGAACTTTGGATATGAATCCTTTGGAACCAATGCCGTTTTGTCCTGGAGAAGATGCGACTTTAGAATATACATCTCAGTGTGCTGGAAGTCCGAAAATGTGGGATTGGTCAAGAAGTACGGATAACGTGATTTATACGCCAATTCCTTCAAATGGAACACAGAATAGTTTGTATAATACCAATCGATTGTATCAGGATACTTGGGTGAGAGTGACTAAGCAAAATGGAACTTGTCCAGCGGATGAAATAGACTATATGATTGATGTCTATGATCCATTGATGATTACGAATTTCACTGCGGTGTTTAGTCCTCCTTGTGATCCTACGGATGTGGCGATGCAATTAGATTTTAAACCAGACTTTTTGCCGCCAAGTACTTGTGATTATACGATTTCTTGGTATCGAGATGGGACTTTACTATCGACTACAGTTAGTGCAACTTCCCCTGTTTCTTATACACATAGTGGAACAAATTTAGGAGGAAATTATTATGCGATTATTCAATCGAATTGTTGTCCTGATGAAATATTGAAGTCTCCTGTTATTACTTTAGATCCGCCGATGGAGGTGGCACTTTTAGGACCATGTTTTCGATGTAATTGTGATACGATTTCACTTACAGGAATTGTTTTGTTTCCTCCGGGAGCTTGCACCTTTGAGTGGTTTGATAATGGAGTTTTAATTCCTTGGGCAACGACGGATACTTTGACCGTTTATCCAAATATGAATGGTCCATTTGAATTCAAAGTAACTTGTGGCCCGAATAATTGTATGAAATCTGCCATTTATAATTTGCTACAATGTGGATCGAACGATCCTATCCTATGCGATATTATAGATGGAGTAGAGAATGAGGTTCAACAAAGTGCACAAGTTTTTCCAAATCCAACCAATGGACATCTTGAAATAGCTTTTGAAAATCCAATAGAACGAGATTTGAAAATTGAAATAGTAGATGTCTCTGGACGGATCGTGCAGATGAATTTTTTAGAGCGAATGAATACGAATGTTGAATTAGATATATCGAGATTAGCAGATGGTATTTATTTTATACAAGCGATGGATGAGCAATCGGTCGTCTGGCGAGAGAAAATAATTAAGCAGTAGGTATTAGAACCGAGGTGTTAATGTATTCGGGTATTAGAGTCTCCCGATCTTTGGTTTCTTTCGGTGGGATCTCTGCTTCCCTTGCGATTTTAGTGTTACAGTATTTTGAGCAGATGCTCTGAAAAAGAAAGGGTTGTTTCATTTTTGAAACAACCCTTTTACTTAAACAGATTTCAATCGTGTATGAAACTTAAATCGTTTTTGAGTTTTTAATAAGGCGAACTCAAAATTATTTTTTCTGTAAAGATTTTATCTTTTTGAATGATATTGATGAATAAGGTACCGGGAGAAGCGAACTCATTTAAGTTCAATTCTTCATTGTAAGTACCATCAAAATTATTTAGATCTTGTTTGAAAACTTCTCTGCCCATGATGTCTGTGATACGTAAAACCGTTGGTATTGCTTCTGCTTTAAATTGAAGACTTAGTTTACCAGCTGTTGGATTAGGAAAGGTTTGTAGTTCTTTTAGACGTAAGGTGTTGTTTTCTTGTTTAACCTGCTTGAGAGAAGGCGAAGTATTCAGATTCGGTTCTGGAGTAGGGGAGATTTCAGTTTCTTGTTTTTCGGTCTCTTGTTTCTTTTTCAGAATGATGACCTTGTCTTTTTTGTCATCACATGCGAGAAATTGGGCATCTACTTTTCGTACAATTCCATCGCGTTCGTAAGTGATGGTAAATTCATCACCTGCTCCGTGTGTATCTCTTTGTCTTCGAATTTGCATATGTGTTTTAACATCCACACCATCGATGGCTTTAATAATATCTCCTTCAAGTAAACCTGCTTTTTCAGCAGGAGTGGCATCAATAATATCCGTTACTTCTACACCATCATCATCATAACCTGTTTCAAGGTAAACACCAATAAATGGTTTGCAAGAATTTCGAGAATTTGATCTTGAAAAGTTATAAGAATGACTAGAACGTCCACTTCGTCTAGGTTTTAGAGTGGTAGAAACTTGATTGGACTGTCCATCTCGATCATAATTGATCATGATTACATCTCCTGTTTGAAGATTTCTCAAGACACCTTTTAGATCATGAGGGCTTGTAATTTCTTCACCATCAATAGCAGTGATTACGTCATCTTCTTCAATACCGGCCGCTTCTGCAGCACTACCACGAACCACTTCATCAATATATAAACCATCTGAAGAGCTATGAGAAACTACGCCTAAAAATGCTTTCTTTTTTGTGTTGCAACTTTTAAAGTTTCTATAACTTCGTCTTTCATCATCATTATCGTCGTCATCATCAAAATTGAAATTGAAGCTCATTCCTTTTTGATTTAATTCTTCTTGGATGTTATCGGGAAGGTCCCCTTTTCCATTCCATTTGAATATGGTGGGTTGTCCATCTTCATCACCACTTTGAATATTGATTCGGATTTGATCGTCTAGTTCATTAATGTCAATATCTAAATCTCTGATGTCTTCACCTAATTCATCTGAATCAAATAGGGTGTTGATGTCATTTTCTCCATCGCTTTCTTTTACAATACGCTCTATTGTTTCCACTCCATTTTCATCAATGTATTTTTTGATGATGATGATTTTATTAGACTTTTGTTGGGTATTAATATCTTGTTGTGCATATAATTGAAGGCTACCAAAGAACAAGGTAACTGCCAAAAATGCTAACAAGTTGAGTTTAGATGTTTTCATACTGCAATGAATTTTATAGTGATGAAATTTTGATTTGTATTATTACTTATCGATTAGTTTTTGTTCCTTTTTTATTTTGTTGATGTTATCAGTAGCATTTTGATTTTTGGGATCAAGCGCTAATGACTGAGAATAGCTTTTAATGGCCTCTTTGTATTTTTTATTAACTAAAAATGCTTCTCCTAAGCTATCATGTAAATTTGCATTATTTGGCATTAATTCGGTAGCGTATTGGAAAATTTTGATTGCTCCTGCTGCATCTTTTTTGTCGTAAAGCCATTCGTAACCGATGACATTTATATTATTAGCGAATCCTCTTTTAACCAATTCTTCTTCTGTTTGTTTTTCTTCTCCAATCCATTCTTTAATAAAAGCGGTTGGATTTTCAGGGTTGTTGAAGTTAGCGTAATGTTGATATCCTTTTGAATCTTTTGGGAAAAGGTCGGCAATCATGACCTTATGTTTGCCTTTTTTTAGTGCTTCCTTTAAATCTATTTCAACGCTTTGATTAAAATCATGATATAGATGAACTCTAATGGTCAATTGATCTAAATCATAAATAGTTGAATATTGAGTAAAACCTCCTGGATCTGCTAAGTTCTTCATCACAGAAGCACAATAGTCAAGAGATCCTTCTGACGTTGATGTTTTCAAATAGGCTAGACCATTTTGAACATTTTTCAACTCTACTTCTTCAATTGATTTTATTTGTGAGTAGTAAAAATTAGAAAATGTTTTTTCAGTCTCGTTCCCAATGGTAAGTTCGTCACCTTCAACAATTAAGTATTCTCCTGATCGATCTACAAAGACTACTTGACTACTAGTTAAAGAGCTTAAATTGATGGTAGATAAATATTTTTTTACTTCTCGAACATTGGCATATTGATGCATTATTTTTTGAATAGCTTTGCCAATAGAGACATTGGCTTTACCTGCTGTGTTTTTTATTTCTAAATAGGGATTCGCAAATCCGTCATATACTAATCCGGCTTCATTGATAGCACCTTGAGCAAAATTATTGATCAATCCTACATTCATCACTCCATATTCATCGGCTTCTCCTGGCACAAACCAAAATTGATTGTTAGGACTAATCCAATCTTCATTATTTCCAACAATTGTTTTTCCATTTTTTGTCACCTTGTACATACTACAAGCATTAAGAGTGGCCGAAATAGAAAATATTATAGAGATAGAAAGCAATAAATATTTCATCATTTTTATTATTCTGATAAGAAAGAATTAAGTTTTCATATTTAATGACAGGATATAAAATAAAACGATGCATCATTTTAGAAAAAAATTAAAATTTCTTTACCGTTACCTTACTTTTTCGTTTCATTGACTGGCCAGAAGTGGCTTCGTACAATTCTTTATATTTTTCCCAAACTTCTTTGGGTTGTTTTTTACCATTGATTTTTAATGACTTTCCAGTGAGTTGGTACTTATATTTATTGGTGTCGTTGATGAGGCCATCTTCAATCATTTGGGCTTCTATCGTATTACGAATTTCATTATTGAAAGATCCAGCTCCATCGAATGCTGTAGTTACATTAGTACGGTGGTTTTCGTTTACTTCATCATGGTCATAAGTATTGTTTCGATTTTCTCTTTCTTTCGCTCTCACAATAGATTCTTGGCGACGGATTTCAATTTCCTTCAGTCTGATGTCTGACTCGATACGACGAAGTTCTGCTTGTGATTTTCTGATTTCTTTCTGTGCCTCGCGAATAGCTTTTTGTTGCTGGGATATCTCCTCTCGTCGTTGCTTCATTGCATCGCGTATATCATGGTCCAAGTCTTTGTTCAATAGTTGACGATACTCTTTCATTCTTTCTTGATGCTCCTGTATTTGTGCTCCATGTGCTTCTTGATTGTTTTTTAAAGTTTCAATCCAATCATCTAATGCTTTTGAATCTTTTTGAAAGAAAGAGAAATCAGTATTTCCTCCTTCAAATCTTAAATTTTGATCGCCATCAAATTGGAAAAAGTGATTTCCATGAAGATTATTTTGATCGATGATAATTGCAGTGTCTCCACTTTCTAAACTGTTACCATCAATGGTAATCGTTCCAGCGTCTGATTGTACGACGATTTCCATTGGTTCCTCTTTCCCATTTTCTATCATGATAATCGTTTCCCCATTAGTGCCTGTTTTGGTAGTGACCTTTGTCGATTTGTTGAATCCAAAAACATCAAGATTTGGTGGTGTCGGCGGACTCGGTGGTGCAGGTGGACTCGATTGGTTAATTTCAAAATCCTCGTTAAAACGAGGTGGGCTTGGAGGACTTGGTGGTGTTGGTACTTCTATGTTTTCAATTAATTCATCTACGATATCCGTATAATCTTCTAATTGATCATTAGGGATTTCTTCGCCATCAATTTTTAGATCAATGATCTCCCCATCTTCTACAATAAGGTCAATACTTTGTCCATTTTCTCTTTGAATGATCCGTTGCTTATTGGTCTTTTTCTTTACAGGAACAGAATCTCTTTGGGTGAAAAATCTTTCTTTAATCGCAGGTTCAGCATCTTCCGGATAAATAAAAACGACGGCATTTTCAGGATAATTCATTTCTTCAAAAAAATCATTGTTCTCTGTTTTGTGATTTTCAAAAGGAGTATTGGCACTGATGGATAAAAAAGAAATAGTAACCAATAATAGTATCGTTGCCGTTAATTTTTCCATGATCTTAGATTTATTTTGAGGTTGATTCAAAATCCGTTTGACTCTATTCAAGAGATGATTTTTACGACCTGAAAAAGGCATAGCAAAATGAGGAGCAGGCATTTCTTGATTGACTTCCTGAAGACTCACCAATGCTTTGGCATAAGTAAGAGAATTGCCGCAAAGTCGAATGGCCAGATCATCACAGCAATTTTCTCGCTCTAAGCGAACATTTCCAGAAATCCACCAAACCGCTGGATTGTAATAAAACAAGACTTCGATAAAAGAGAAAAAGATATTTAATAAGAAATCGTTTCGACTGATATGTGCCAATTCATGCGCGAGAATCGCCTCTACTTCATTTTCACTCAAGTGATTAATCGCACCTAATGGCATCAAAATAACGGGCTTGAAATAACCAATCACCATAGGCACATTGATCAAAGTCGACTCTAATAATTCAACACTTTTTCGAATGGGTAATCTTCGTGATAAACGCTTCATTTGCTTTTGCCAAAAAAGAGGAAGTGGATAATTATGATTGTATTTCAAATGTTGAACATAACCTAAACCACCTAGGAAACGAACTAAAAAGAAACTGACACCAATAAACCAAATACTCACGATTAAAGACATGTGATTGTTAAAATATTCCGACCAGAAGAATAACTGCTCTTGGAAAAAACCTTGTGGTTCTACGGATCCATAGAGTAAGCCATGTATGGTTGGGAATAAGGTGTCTTCAGAAGTTTGCTGCGCAATGTCGTATTCAATAATGAAGGTAGATAGGGAAACTACGAACACTAGAAACAAAGAAAAAGTAGCGATTTCATAACGAAGTCTTGCTGATTTTTTCTGTAAAGTTGACATGGCAATGGCGACCAATACAGCGATTAACGTTCCCTGCCAGAGCGAATGAATGACTGTCCATCCAAGTGCATAAATGATTTCTTCCGAGATGAATTGCTGAATAAAATCCATGACGTATATTTTTTTGTTGTTAAGTGATGAATCACTTGATAAAATTATTTTTTGTTTTCAATCTTATTGATCAAAGCTTTAATCTCTTCTAATTCTTCTGGTGATGTTTGATGATTACCTAAAGCTTGTAAAACTAGATTCATGGCTGAACCTCGAAAAGTGGTATCCACAAAAGTTTTGAGCAAGGCTTTTTTTGTATCTGATTCATCTATTTTGGGAATATAGATGTGTGTTCTATGATCGGTATTTCTAGTAGCAATTTCTTTCTCGACCATCAATTGCATGATTTTTAAAGTGGTGGTGTAGCCCACTTCTCGCTTTTCGCCTTCCTTGCTTTCCGCGGCTCGTTTTTCGTTTAGCCGATCATTGACAAAACGAACAGAGGATGGACCATTTTCCCATAGAATTTGTAAAACCTCTAGTTCGGCATCGGTCGGCTTCGGAATGAATTGTTGACTCATGAGTAATAAATTAGTTTATACGAAAATGTTCGTACAATTATATACGAAAATGTTCGTATTATCAAGTTTTATCTGTTTTCTATTTGGGTTTTAAGACTTTTTTAACAAAATTTGGCAAAATCGTTTGTTAAGGATCATGAAAACAATAACTTATAACAGTTTGAATTTTCTTTTTCCTTTAC
>CAYTVR010000185.1:0-14422 GCA_964441245.1 uncultured Saprospiraceae bacterium
GTCCAGAATTCAATGGTATGAATTTTACCAAAATTAGGATGCATTATCGATTCCATAATATTATCGGGAATGTCCAACAATTGTTTAGGACCTACCTCATATGACTTTCCAAAGAAAGAAATTGTATGTGGATCAAAGAAATTGAAAGCATAAACAAATGGAATGGAAAGAGCAATGACCCACATTGGCGCAGGCAAAATATGGAAAAACCGATAACTGATTTTGGAATGAAACAATAATAACAGTAAACCTGCCAAAGCAATAATCACCACAAAAGGATTGGCTTGAGGTAAGTACTTAACCGCATCAACAAGGTTTTGTATAATGCTAGGACTCTTTGAATAGGTACCCATGGCGACATGGATTTGTTTGGCAAAAATGATAATTCCGATGGCCGCCAAAAGGCCATGAATCACAGAAGAATGGAAGATATCCGCTAAGCGACCCAATTTCAATAAGCCCAAGACCACTTGGAGGGCACCGGAAACAACCACTGCGGCCAATACATAATTGAAGGCTTGCCCTGTACCATCATCCATTAGTGCGATACCTAACAGTATGACCGCAATGACTCCTTTAGCTGGTCCGTTGACCGATATATGACCACCCCGGTAAAGGGTTGTTACCACACCGCCAACCACTGCGGAAAGGATACCTGCCATGGCAGGTGCACCCGCTGCCAAAGCAATACCTAAGGAAAGCGGCAAAGCAATAAGGGAGACGCTCACCGCTGCGAGTAAATCACTTCTCCAATTTTCAATTAATCCCTGAAAGCCCTGTTTTGGTATCATGTCCATTCATTTAACTATCCGATAACCTATAAAATATAAACTCAAACGCGTAAAATAGTAAATATTCGGAATTATTTGGAATGAGCGGGGCTTTGAAGGAACGGCCGTACCTTTTTTGCATCAAAAAGGTGGAAAACAGTGCATTATCAGAACTATTGTTATTCAAAAAAAGAGATTCCTTAGCTTAATGGAGTTGATAGCGTGTTGGCTGCATGTTTTTATCTGTCATCAGGGATCGCAACGAATTTGTTTTCTTCCTTGAAATACATGCTCATTTTTTTCTTGTTCCTGTCGAAGGAAACCTTATTCTGCCACCAACGCCTGCTAAAGCCGTCCAATTACTTTCAAAAATGCTTCTTTCCTTCGCTGACTGATCGTCAAAATAGTATCATCAGTCAAAGTAATGGAAGGACTCTTTTGTCGGCCATATTGTACGATGTGATTTAGATTGATTAGGTCCGATCGATTGATGCGAAAGAAGTTGTATTCTTTGAGCAAGGTGCTATAGATTTTTAGCGTCTTTGAAACCAATATTTTTTTCCCATTTTTCAAATGAAAAAAAGTGTAGTTGTTTTGAGATTCACAGCGTATAATATCTTTGAGTTCTATAAAATGGTAGCCCTCCATTGTCGGCAAAGCCAATTTATTACAGACATTGTTTAAATTCTCTTTGAGTATCTTTAGCTTGTCTTTTGTTGAAGCTACTTCTTTCTTTTCGATTACTTTTTTAAGGGCAAATCTTAAGTCTTCTAAGTCGATTGGCTTCAATAGATAATCTATTGCAGAAAATTTGAAAGCTTGTATGGCGTACTTTTCAAAAGCAGTGGTGAAAATCACGTTGAAAGTAGGTGCAGGAAAATGATCGAATAGGGTGAATCCATTATGAATAGGCATTTCTACATCCAAAAAAACCAGATCAGGTTGGTGTTTGTTTATGGCTGTTACTCCTGTGGCAACAGAAGGAACAACTGCTACAATTTCAACCCCTTCACAAAATTCGCTGACCATATTGAATAGGGTCACTCGGCTGCTTTTTTCGTCATCAATAATAATTGCTTGAATCATATAACTCTTGTTCTAATTTTCTATGTTTGCTAATTCTGAACAGTAGATTTTCAATATTACTAGTGTTCCTGTAACTATATTGTTATCATCATGTAAGTCTATAATTTCCACCCCCGTATTTTCTCCTTTTGGGATCTGATGTCCCAGATTGTTTATATTCAACCTTTCTTTTGCTGTTTTCAATCCAGAAGAGGGGCGATCTTTTAGCGGTTGTTGTCCCAGTGAAGTTGCTTTTTTACGGCCAACACCGTTGTCTTGAATCGTACAAATAATAAAGGCTTCTTTTATGGAGAAATTGATTTTTAGAATTCCTGGCCCTTCTCTGTATAAAAAACCATGCTTGAATGAATTCTCAATAATGGGTTGTATCAACAGTGGTGGCAAATGGATTTCGTCACTCAAATCCAATAATTCTGGACTGACAACAAATTGGATGTCAATCTCATCCATAAAACGCAATTTCTCTAATTTCAAGTATAAGTTCAAAAACTCTAACTCTTCTTCTAAAGTTATTTTTGCATACTGAGACTGTTCAAAAATCAATCGAATAAGTTTACCAAAACTAGACAAATAACTCATTGCCTGTTCTCGGTTATTGCTGGTTAGAAACTGCTGTATGGCATTCATTGAATTAAAAATGAAATGGGGATTCATTTGAGATCGAAGCGATCTGGCTTTTAAATCATTGACATGGTCTAGATAAAGTTGTTCTTGTTTTTGTCGTTGCAGTCTAACCTTAAGAAACATAGCCCCAGCACTAACAAAACCCAATGCACATAAAAACCTAAACCACCAAGTTTGCCACCAAGGCGCTTGGATGAAAAAAGAAACTTTGGCCGAATGCTTACTTTTTATATGATCTTTATTGATCGCAAAAACTTCGAAAAGATATTCGCCAGGTGGCAATTTGGGATAACGTGCAAATCGCGATTCTGTATTCACCCATTTTTCATCAATCCCTGACATTTTGTATTGGTAAAACATTTTCCCTTTTCCTCTAAACCCAATTCCAGCAAATTCAATTTGGATACTATTTTGGTCGTGAGGCAAGAAAAAAGAATCCAGAACTAAAGTATCTTTTTCTTCAAGCTGAATGGCGGTGATATGCATTTGGGGAGGAATGTAATTAGCGTGAATGGCATGCGCGGAAAAATTCGCTAAGCCTTTGGGCGTTCCAATCCATACTTGATCTTCAACAACTTCAATGGCATTAATTTCATTCGAAGGTAAACCATGGGATTTGTTGATCCACTCCCATTTTTTTGTTGCTAAATCGAGTTTATTCAAACCATTATCGGTACCGACCCAAAGATGATCTTTTGTTGCAAAAACCTTTTTTACAGTATTGCTAGCAATCCCATTTTCGTAGTTGTATCGATAAAGAATTTGATGGTTTTTAATTCCAATTAAGCCATCTCCTCTTGTCGCTACCCAGATAACAGAATCAGGTGTTTGGGTCATTGAAGAAACATTGTAAGCGACTTGGTTTTCTTTTTCTAAATAAGGAGACAATGTATCGTTATAAATAAAAATTCCTTTTGTTGTTCCTAGCCAAATTTCATCAGAAAAACTCTGTAAAATAGAATAGGTTTTTTTATATGAAATTTTTTCGAGGCTCATGGAATGTTTATTATCAAGAGAGTCAAGTTTATCTTCTGGAATTCGTAAAACACCTAGTGAAGTACCTAGAAAAATTTCATTTTCCTTTGATTCAAGGATGGTTTTCATACTATAATTAAATCGAATTTTTTGGGTTAAATCAGCATTCAATCGAATGAGAGCTTTTTCATGAACACACCATGGGGTATAATTATGATCCACCATAATATCTACAACCCGACCTGTTGAATTAAACGCTAAAATGTGATTATTGAATTGATCATCAATAATGGAAATCTTACCCTCATTATGTCCTAGCCAAAGTTGATGATGAAATTTATTATATTCTAAACTATAAATTTCGTTGCTGGGTAGAGGGTAATTATTTTTTTGGAAAATGCGAATTTGTGGAGCGTTGATCACATAGATTCCCTGGCTGGCTGTCGAAATCCATTTGTTTCCTTCATCATCAATCATCATATGATTGGTGGAAATATTGTCTAGTAGTTGTTCTTTTCTTTCTGGCTTTGGATTGTCGATTGGAATTATAACAATACCTTGACGGGTGAGTATCCAAAAAGAATCATCAACCACAGATATGTGATTGATACTCCCACTATGGTCGAGTTCAAAATAAGAATCGACATGACCATTATTTGTTTTGAGTAAATACTTACTTTTGATCTTGCTGTTCTGGATGTATTTTTTTTCGCGATACTTAAAGAAGAACCTCAATGAGTATGCATGTTCATAAGGGATTGAATCTATTTTAATTAATTCTTTAGCCTCTTTGTTCATTTGATAACAATAGTAATAGGCACTTTTCTCTTTACGCATTGATATGTAGGCGGATTGGCTCTCAAGAACAAATGACGAAGTGAAGGAATAGGCTTCCTTATATTCAAAGATTGGAGAAAAAATGCCCACTTCATTAAAAGGCAAATTCCCTATGGTAAAATATATACCTTGTTTCTTTTCATTAATTAATGAAATCCAGATACTGTGGCCATCTATGGCAAAATCTCTGATTAGTTGAGTCTCCTCATTCAATAAATCTTGTACATCGTGTATGACCTCGTTTTCGATATAAAATAATTGCCCCGACAAATTATTGAACCAGATGCGTCCTATTGGGTCAACGTCTACCTTTAAAATTTCATTATCGTTTAATGATGTACTCTGATAAGATTTAAAATTTTTCCCATCAAATCGGCAAATCCCGTTACTTGTCGCTATCCATACATAGCCTTTACTGTCTTGAACGGTATGGTAGACTGTCTGACTTGGCAAACCATCAATATCAGTGATATGCCACATGCTGGGAGCCTGTCCCATTGCAAATTGAAGCAAAGAAAAGTACAAAAAGAAAAAATAATATAGATATGACCTTTTAATCACCATTATTTCGTTTAGGCAAATTCGTCCATAAACACCTGTTTACGGAGCTATTCAAAATTCATTCCCTCATCTACGAGCATACTTTACCATAAATTACTCAGCACTCCCTCATTCTAGGTCGGTAAAGGAAAAGTGTTTACCTAAATTAGATTTATCAAAAGGTCAAGATTGTAGATGATCTATAAAACGCTATGAAGACCAAAATCAACAACCAACAAAATAAGCCTGTTTTTCAACCAAAGAATCAAATGGAACCAAACGCTAAAGTAAAAACAATTTACAAGGTTTTTTAGCTTTGACGTGATTACATTTTTTACACTGAATTGAATGATCCTAGAAATTAGTGAATAGATTATTCCATATTGTTACTACTAGCAAGTCAAATGATTCGGGGCTGAACAACAAAAAATTAATTCGATTTAACTAAAAGGCTAAACATTATGCAATTAAATCAAAATCACCAAACTGAATCTTAATGATCAACGATTAGACAAACAGGTTGTCTCCACGAATCAGTTAGATAAAATTAAAGGAGGATTTATCGGAATACTTGACGTAATAAGTGGTTGATCGATAATTTCGAAAACTGGACAGCATCAATATTACTTCAATTAATAGTTCAGGCAATGCAATAAAATCATCACATGTATATATCACACGTGACATTAAATTTATCACATAAAAAAAAAGACATGAAAAAGAAAATCAAAATCACCAAATTGGATCTTAATGATCAACGATTAAACAAGCAGGTTGTCGCCACGAATCAGTTAGATAAAATTAAAGGAGGATTTATCGGAATAATTGACCTAGTAGGTGGTTGATCGATACTTTCGAAAACTGGACAGCATCAATATTGTTTCGATTAATAGTTCAGGCAATACAGTAAAATCATCACGTGTATATATCACATGTGGTATTAATTTTATCACATTTAAATAAAAAGAACATGAAGAAGAAAATCAAAATCACCAAATTGAATCTTAATGATCAACGATTAAACAAGCAGGTTGTCGCCACGAATCAGTTAGGTAAAATTAAAGGAGGATTTATCGGAATAACTGACCTAGTAGGTGGTTGATCGATAATTTCGAAATGAAAGTTGGGTAAATCTATATCCCAAAAATACGAATAGGTTAAAAGTGATTTTGGCCTATTTGTATTTTGCTATAAGCATTGTAGAATAAGTAATTCGGTATTTTTAGAGTGTCAATTTTGATTTTAGACGATTCTGAAAAAACGGAGTTATGCCTTAGCATAATGAGTATTTTACAGAAGAAGTATAAAATTAAAAGTGGACTATAAAAAGCCGTAGTATTTATGCTACCATGCTTAGTTGTTAGTTGCAATGCCCAATGTTAATAATTTTAAGCGAGTTACTAAATCTTTGTAATTGTTTGCATTTTATTTCTGCTGATGCTCAGAGTGGTAAGTATATTGACTGTAATTGAAGTGCTTTGTGAAGCGAGAAGCGAATCCGCCAACGTATTGTTGGCGAACTGTTTACTCTGCTATGTGCTTTTACTCTTTAGTTTGTTGGTGAATAGATGTTCCTATTTTTCAAAAAGAGAGACTTCCAGCTTTAAGAAGCTATCACAATAATTCACTAAGATTTTCATTGGTCTTAAATCGCTAATGAATCAGTTATTTATGTTGATTAATAAATTCAATGACTTTGTCTGCAAAAAGATCGGGCTCAGTAGCCATTGGGACGTGCCCCGATTTCTCAAAAATGAAAATTTCTTTATCAGTAGAACCTAAATTGTCAAATGCTTCCTGGGCAATTACCGTAGGAACAACAAGATCATATTTACCAAAAAGTACTAAAGATGGTATTGTAATTTCAGCTAATTGATCTGTAAAAGACACCTTCTCATAAACCCCTCTTTTATTAATTAGTAGATGACTTGTTATAATTTTATTCCAAAAAGCTCTTATGCCATTATTAAATAGGGACTCAAGACTTAGATCGAATTTAGATTCATTAATAACATTGTCTGCTGCAAGTTTGTCTTCTCCTTTACCTGAAGCATTATTTAATTTACTATAGTCATTAAAATTATAATTAGGGTCAGTATTTTGCACTAAATCAAGTATACCTTCCCAATAATCAACGCTATTTTCTAAAGCTATTTGCTCATTGGCCATTTTATTTAAACTAGCCTGATAGGCATTATATTCTCCTTTTGGATCGTGCGAACCATCAACATTGATCCATCCCAAAAAATCTTCCTGTTTTTTTAATAAGACCGCTGGACCTAAAGTCCCTCCCCAACTATGCCCCAATAAAAATAGCTTAGAGTCGTCACCGTATTTTGTCTTGATTACCTTTGCTAAAGCCAATACATCTTCAGCCATTATATCAACACTTATATCTTTTCCACTGTAATTTCCTTGCGAATTTCCAGAGCCTCTTTGATCAAAATAAACAACAGCATTGTTTTTTTCAATCTCGGTTCTAATGGTGTTCAATCTATATGACAATCCATTTCCACCAGGACCACCATGTAGTATGATTAGGAATACTTTTTCAGAGCCATTGCCATGAATGTGGGCAGGCATATCAGCGTTCTTATGCCTTACATAAATGGTTTCATTTAAGTCATTTAGGTTTATGTCCTCTTTGGAACAAGAGAAAATACTCAGAGCCATTATTGTAATGGCAATTATTTTTAGTTTACTTGGAATCATTTTTTGAATTGTTTTTTCTTTTTAAAATTAAGAACCTGATTAAATGCTATGTGTCAAACTGCAATCTCACATTAATTACTTTTGTCAAAAAAATTAAATAAGTTCTAACACGATGACTGTATTGGACTGATTACATTTTTATTATCCGTTCCGTATACACATTGTTGCCTGTCCGAAATTTCAAGAAATAAATTCCATTAGGAACATTGGTATCCAATTGAATTAAATGCTCACCAGTCGTTTGTGCTCCTAAAAACCATTCCTCAACTTTTAATCCTATTTCATTATATAACGCTACCTGAACTTCGGTTCTGTTTTGGCTTTCATATTTTAGCGTAAATGCATCAGAAAAAGGGTTTGGAAATATATCAATAGATTCATTTGAGCTCAAATATTCTGTATTTGTGCTTATTGAATATTCATAATAAGCACAGGCCAATTCTACAGCGAGTTCAAGGGTTAACTCCGGATTTGTTGCATCATTACATTGAACGGAAACTGCGATATCATTTTCTGGATTATAAAAAGCAGAAGCAGTGTAGAAAGTTTCTCCATCATGCCCCAGAAAATGTCCGCAAGGACTTGCCTCAAAAATAACTACTCCTAAACCATAATTTGAAGAAGGCATCCCTAAGGTGAACAAGGAATCCATAGTAGCTGCTTCCAGAATATTTCCTGAATAAAGGTCATAGGCCCATTTGGCAAGGTCAGAGGGAGTACTAGCGTAAGCACCCGCTGCTCCTGAGCCTGAAAAAACAGAGCTAAGAATATATCCTTGTTCTACAATATCAATAGGATTAGGGCCAATGATATTACTGGTATCTGCAAAGATATGGGCAAGTTCTGTTAAGTCTGATTCATAAGGAGGGACTGTGAAAGATGGATAATTTGCACCAAAATCGAATAACTCCCTTGCTTCAAGATAGTAAGCTTGTCCACTTATTTCTTCAATGATTAGCCCCAACAAAAGGTAATTGGAATTAGAATACGAAAACTGAGTTCCCGGAGCGAAAATTGGAGAATCAAGGAAGTTTTCCAATATAAATTCCGCTGTTACTAATTCCGATAGATTCGATAAATAATAATCCAGTATGTCATTGGGATGTTCTGAAAAATTATAAATTCCACTAGTATGATTTAATAATTGACGGATAGTCACGTCGGGAGGAATGTTTGCCATCGTATCTAGATAGAACGAAATAGGGTCACTAAGAGAAAGTAAGCCGTCTTCCATCATACGTAGAATTGTAGCAGAAATAATGGTCTTACTAATACTCCCCATTCCAAAGGCAGAATTAGGAGTAAGTAATGAATCTGTACTATGTAGTCCTGCAGCAGCAGCCCATTGATTGTCCGCTGAAATTACAGACACACTTAAACCTGTAGCGCCAGTATCGGAAATCTTTTCGTCCAGAATAATTTGAAAAACATTTTGAAGCTCCGTCGAAAATTGAGCTTTAACTAAAAAGGATAAGCTCATCATTAATACAAATAAATAGGTTTTTTTCATTGGTTGTAAAGTTTTAAATTTTAATTAAATTGTTCTTGAATTGTATTTTGTTTTTTAATTGTAAAATTATATTGGCAGTAGTTATTCTATTCCAAATGTCTCTTTCGGACCTTGTGCAAAAAAGTCTTCAAAAGTATCATCATGACCTCCACTTCCAACAATAATATTTGCATTTTTCGATTCCAAAAAGTCAACTTCTTCAGGCGGATATAAAGATTGATAAACATACTTATAGTATTAAATTAGTAGCTAAATTAAACCGTTTGAAAGGTGTCGTTTTTGATAATGTTTTTTGTATTATTTTTTCTTTTTAAAATTAAATCTGTGACCGTATTGTAAAGAGAAGACGGGCAACACTCCAGCATTATAAGGAGCTCTTAAGGCGCAGTTGAGATTAAGATACCAGCCAGAATGTCTTTTCCCTTGACGAAGCCTTCCTATGCCAAATGCAATTGACGGTGCGTAGTAATTTCTTCCAGGAAATCGAACTTTGGATACTTCATCTCCTTTTACCTCAAAAGTCTCCGGTAGAAAAGAACGATAATAACCCAATGGATTTATCTCGATATTTATTTGTCGTCTTTTTGAATTTGTCCTTCGCCAAATGAGGCCGTAGAAGGTATGTAAGCCGTTGTCCGTTTGGGTGGTGAAGTTTGTTGAAAAACCTAAGCTTCCATTGAATAAAAGTTGGCGAGTAACTGTTTTTTGCCCTTTCTTTTTTTCTTTAACCTTCTCCTTTTCTTTCCAAACATATTCAGCACCAAGGTTAAGTCCGTTATCCCATATTATATTTCCATAATACCCTACTTTAAAATCAGCCTTCTCTAAAAAGGAAGAATTATCTGTTTGGCTTTGAGCATTAACATGTAATACAAGAAGGAGGATTATCGCTTTCAAAATTAATTTCATACTGTCAAATTTTTTATAACTTAAAGTTCTACCATTCTATGGTCTAGGAAAGAGAGAAAGGTTGCCTGGGCTTTAATAATTTTGATGGTGATTATCAAAAGTTAAGAGTTTTGGAATCATTGCTGTGAAAGAATGATAGATATTGTTTATTTCGTCTATGGATTCAAGATTTCGTTTTGAAATCTCAATTTTTTGTGACAATGGTATTATATTAGTCGCATATAAATTTTGAATAACATAGCTAAACTTAATAGGGGTACTTCTTAAGCTTTAGTTCTACTGTTACTAAGGTGTATTTTAATACTTCTTTATACTTTTTAATACTTCTTTACACTTTTTGACTTTTCGAAAAAACAATATTGCTTTAATCTTTGCAAATTTGTAAAACAAACTAGGGCGGGTTTAAAAAATGGAAAAGGCCAATGCATACTTATTGATTAGAATAAAAGAAAAGCTTTGTCTTTTTCTAAGGTTTGCCTTGTCGAAGAAGTACTTCACTGTCCTGATATTTAGCCTTTCTTTTTTATGGTGCCCTTGTCTTTTAAAAGGTCAATTGGGAAATATAAATGTCGAAAGAACAAGTGCCATATATGGTCTGCCCAATGGTTACATCAGATCTATATTTGAAGACAGTTACGGGTATTTGTGGTTTGGTACCAGGGAAGGGATATTTAGATATGATGGATATGAATTCAAAGCTTTTCGACATGATATTTTTGATGAGGAAAGCTTGTCTCATCCTAATGTTAATTCAATATTTGAAGACCGTGCAGGAAGCCTGTGGATTGCAACTAGCTTCGGGCTAAGTTTATTTGATCGTCGAACGGAAAAGTTTGATCGGTTTTATCCTGCTGACGATATCTCCTTAGAGGCGAAGACTAAAAATGATATTTCCAATATCATAGAAATAACAGAAGGAAAACTATTGTTGGCTGTTAGAACTAAACTTTTTCTTTTTGACAAAAAAGAAAAAATGTTTTCGTCAGTTCCAATAAATGGAGCAAATGGAAAAAGCTATTTTATTAGAAACTTTCTTAAAGATCAGGATAAAATATGGATAGGTACCAACAACGGACTCCTAAAGTACCAGTTAGCTGATAATACTTGTTCTGTTGTTTCAGAACCTATTCTTACAAGCATAAATTCACCTGTAAGTGGTTTAATTAAAGACAAGGACAATAACATTTGGATTGCTACACCAAAGCAATTGACCAAATACAATACTAAAAATCACCAAAGGCAAAATATTGAGTTGCCGGCTCATTTGTCAGCATCGTCATTGATCTATATTTATAAAGGAAGAGGTGATCAACTTTGGATGGCTTTTTCTAATAACGGATTAGTATTGCTTGATCCGAAAACTCAAAAATTTAGTTATTTCACCCATAATCCCTTACAGACGAATAGTCTGAGCAGTAATTCTGTGACGCGGATTTTTGAGGATCGATTTGGTAATATCTGGGTTGGCACAAACAATGGTATTTCTAAATTGCATATGGATGATTCCGGTTTCAAGTTTATTCAAACTATCGAGACTGATGGTAATACTGCGAATAATATTCACCGGATGATTGTGGATGGTGATGGGACCATCTTTTTGAAAACTGCTGAAGGATATTTTTCAAAAAAGTCTGATGAAACAAAAGGTGTCAAAATTCAGGAACTAGATGGCTTGACCACCAGTCTCGGTTGGGACTCTTTTTTAGAAGACAAGGAAGGGGGGATATGGCTGACAGTAAGTAGAAATGGAATTTTTAGAAAGGCTAAAAATGACAATGCGTTTTTGAAAATGAATTACGGAGATTCCTTGTCTTCTGTTGGTTATTTCAAAATCGTTTTGGATAACTTCGATGATGATGTTTTATGGCTAGGAACCACATTGGGACTATGCCGCCTAAACTGGAAATCAGGAGAAAGAAAATGGTTTTTCCCAAGAGCAGATATTCCCTCTGTGGAGAGCAACCGTATCGTTATTTTTGAACAGTTTGACAAAAATCAAATCTGGCTATATTATACCTATTCAAAAAGCATCGGGTATCTTGATATTAAAGAAGGCGTCTTCAAATTGATCAATATTCCTGAAGATAAAATAAAATATTTTGAAGGGCATATGAAAGATATAGCCATCGGGAAAGATGGAAATTTATGGCTTGCCTCTTTGTATGGCTTGACCAATTATAATATTCATAGTGAAGAACTAAAAATCTACGGGAAAAAAGATGGGCTTGCCGAAAATGAACTTCAGGCAATACTTATAGATAATAATGAAAACCTTTGGATGAGTGGGCATCGCTTTATTTCAATGTACAACGTAGAGAAGGACAGCTTTATCAATTACTATGATACAAAACGAATGCAAAACTTCCAATCACGAAGTAGATCTATCTCTAAAAATGGAAATATTCTATTTGGATCAATCAATGGTGTTTATACTTTTAACCCTGATCGTCTAAAGAAAAACCCTAATCCACCTGAGTTGGTGTTGACCAATTTTAAAGTAAATAACGAGAATTTTATATTGCCGGAAGCTTTTGAAAAGACAAAATCAATAACCTTATCCAGTGATCAAAACAATATGACTTTTGAATTTTCCGGTTTGCATTATATTGAGCCGGCAGGTATTGAGTACAAATGTATTCTCGAAGGTTATGAAAATACATGGCGTTATTTAGGCGTAGAACATAAGGTAAGATATACCAACTTGAGTTATGGCGATTATACTTTTAAAGTATCAGCAGCTAATTCGGATGGCGTTTGGAATGAGGAGGGTATTGTTATTCCAGTAAAAATCAGTCCGGCCTTCTGGCAAACAATGTGGTTCAAAGCACTCGCATTTTTTACTGTTTTTTTAATAGGTGTTTTGTTTTTCAGGAATAGAAAAAAACAATTTTCATTGCAAAGACAAAAAGAGATAGCCGAACAATCCGCTGCTTACAAAACCCGATTTCTGGCTGATGTTAGTCATGAAATTCGAACGCCTATGAATGCGATAATCGGATTGAGTAAACTTACAATGGAAACCAAACTTGATGACAAACAACAGCAGTTTGTGAACGCCATACAAGAGTCTTCTAAAAACCTACTGGCTATTATCAATGACCTACTGGATTTTACCAAACTGGAATCTGGAAAATTTCAATTTAATAAAAAGCATTTTGATCTTTCAAGAGTCATTAAAAATATCGAAAACACCCTGGGCTATACCGCAAAAGAAAAAGGATTAAAATTTAATATCAATTTAGCTGAGGGGATTCCAAAAAAGCTGGAAGGAGATCCCATCCGATTAAACCAGATACTAACGAACCTGATTGGAAATGCAATTAAATTTACCAATGAAGGTCATGTAAATTTGAATGTCTTGGTTGAAAATGAGACGGATCGATCTATGCGATTGAAGTTTGAAATCGAAGATACGGGGATTGGTATCCCGCAAGATAAATTAGATTTTATATTCGGTAGTTGGAATCAGACTGACGCCGGTGTTAATAAGGGAATGGAAGGGACGGGACTTGGTTTAGCGATTGCCAAGCAATTAGTAGAAAGACAAAAGGGTAAGCTCGAATTAAGTAGTGAAGTAGGAGAGGGCACCTTGATTTCCTTTGCACTTACTTTCGAAAAAGTTTTAGTAGGTGAAAATGCTAAGGATGTTTTTCAATCTGATCTTATAACTGGCCACCTGAACATCCTGGTGGTTGAGGATACTTATTTTAATCAAATGCTTCTTGAAGAATTGCTCAAGAAAAACATCAAAGACCTTTCAATAACGGTGGCTGAAAATGGTAAAATCGCAATTGATAAACTTCAAAAAGATGCTTTTGATATTATCCTGATGGATGTAAAAATGCCTGTGATGAATGGTTTTGAAGCAACGCGGTTGATCCGAAAAATGGAGGATGAAAAATTAAGAAATATCCCAATCATTGCCGTAACAGCAAATGCGGTCCAGGATCAGTTAGACAAATGCAAAGCGGCAGGAATGAATAATTACATTACAAAACCTATAGACGAGCAGGATCTGCTTCGCAAAATATACTTACACACTCAAAATAAATAGGAATGATAGACTTGACAAGATTAGAAAATTTTTTGGATGGAAATGAAAAGATGGTCAATCGGTTTATTGATATTTTTAAAACACAAACGCCGATTCAATTAGAGACACTTTCGAATGCAGTTTCTAAAAACGATTGGTCACAGGCCTCAATATCTGCTCATGCCATCAAAAGTCAATGCAATTATTTAGGCCTGGATGATATCGCTGAGTTGGCCCATCGGATTGAGCAATTAGCAGAAAAGCAAACACAACTAAATCTCCTTCCCGGCCTCACGGCAACACTGCAAATTAAAGTTACTGAAGTTTTAAATCATAAATTGCCATGAAGATTGCGAAGCTCCTTGTTGAGGCTGTTTCATAAAGTGTGTCAGCGGGCGGATTTCCCTTTAGATGCTATGATAAAAA
>CAYTVR010000186.1:0-14276 GCA_964441245.1 uncultured Saprospiraceae bacterium
TACAAAGTTATAAGAAGATTGAGTAGATAAACGAGGCTCATAGAAAGCTCTAAAAGTATTTACTAAACTATGACCAAAAGCTCCTCTAAAGAAAGCATTAACAGTCCAGTTACCTGCTGTAATGGTATTCGTCCATCCCAATTCTAAATCAGGCATGGCACTACCTAATACTTGAAAATCTACATTAGGTTCTAATGCTTTATCCTGTCCTACTACTAAGTCATTATCATTATTTACGTCTTGAAATACAGGATTACCTTCAGCTACACCTGTAAAGACAGGTCCCCAAATTTGTCCAATTTCTTCTCCTTCTTTAACTAATATTACGTTAGTACCATTCTGACCAGGAGCACCAAGATTACCTCTTGTTTCTGCTTCTATTACATATTCTTGTAACTCCGTCTTGTAGGTAGATAAAATAATTCCAGTATTGTAGTTGAATTTATCGCTTTGAACCACATCATATCCTAATGCCAATTCCAAACCTTTCGTATTCAATTTTCCAGAATTTTCAAATCTTTTGTCAACACCAAAGACTGCTGCATCAACTGTTCTCTCCAAGATAAAGTCTGTAATGTCTCTGTTATAAAGATCAAGAGTTGCAGAAAGTCGACCAGATTCAAACTCCACACCAACATTCACCTCTGCTTTTTGTTCCCATTTTAAATCTTCGTTAGCTGCTCTGTCCAATGTGGTAGACACTGCACCAGTTCCTTCATTAACAACTGTTCGAATCTCTTGAGATAATCCACTCTTACCTGGTAAGGCACCTGTTACACCATATCCGACTCTAAACTTAAATAAATCTACGCCACTTAAAGCTAAATATTTATTCAAGTCTACACCAACACCAACTGCTGGGAACCAACCCCATTGGTTGTTTGCTCCTAGTTTAGTAGATCCTTCTCTACGAATAGATGCGTTTACAAAAATAGCATTGTCATAAGAAAAGTTAGCTCTACCGAAAAACGCAATAATTTTTTCATCAGGAGTCGCATCACTTCTCGCATCTACAAAACCTGCATTATCCAAATCCTGAGAAGCCTCAAGTACATTACTATAGTCTTTATCATTATCAGGAAAATCTCCTAAGCTGAAAAATTTATCATCAAAATTTTCTTGCTGGTAGGAGTATCCACCTGTTAATTTCAATTCAGAACTTCCAAAACTAGTTAAGTAAGTAGCAAAAGATTCGTAAAGGTTGAATGTAGAGTTAGACTCATAAAACTCCGCCAATCCTTTTCTGGTAGGACTAGTGGCACTTCCGTTGAATAAAGAAGTCGTTGGGTAATAAATATTGTTAGACCAGTCAATTTTTTGTTGAGACATTCTAAAATTAACCGTTAAAGCCTCAATGATTTGGTAACCGAAGTTAGCTCCAAAATTGAAAACTTTTCTTTCTCCTTCATTCCTATTTTGTTCAATTAAAGCAACCGGGTTGAAACTATCAAACAATCCTAGTGTCTCAAAATAGCCACCAAATTGTTCTGAATTAAAAGGGAAAGGAGAATTAGCTCCTAAGACTGGCGCAGTTGGATTATACAATACGGCATATCTTAATGCTTCTTTGAATCCATTCTGTTGTTTTCTGTTTGTAAATGATGAATTAAAATCAATAGATAATTTATCATTTAATGCTTTAGTAGAAAAATTTAATCGAGTATTGAATTGATCAAATCCAGTATTTCTTAAAATACCATCTCTTTGTCTCAAATTTGCAGATACTCTGAATACAGAGTTACCAACTCCACCAGAAGCAGAAAGACCATGATTGTGGCTAAGTCCCGTTTGAGTTACCTCATCCACCCAATCCGTTTCAGATCCTAGGTCAGCTCCTCCAGCTCTTTTAAATTCATCTGCGCTCATAATGCTCACACTATTTACAGGAGCTTCAGCAGATACTTGACCAGAATAACTTAATTTAATTGGCCCAGCTTTTCCTTTTTTAGTAGTGACAATAAGTACACCACTAGAGCCTCGAGAACCATAAATAGCTGCAGCTGATCCATCCTTTAATACACTGATGCTTTCAATATCGAAAGGATCAACATTATCTAAAGATGCACCAACAATTCCATCAATAACAACTAATGGTTGTACGTTGGCACCAACAGTAGATAATCCTCTTAATCGAATGACACTCTCACCATTGGGATCTCCACCTCTGTTGTAAACTTGAAGTCCAGCAACTTTACCTTGAAGTAATTGAGCTGGGTCAGAGATAACACCTTGGTTAAAATCTTTTGATGATACTTCGACTACAGAAGAAGTAATTTCCTTCTCTTTCTGTGTTCCATATCCTGTGACAACAATTTCGTCCAGGAGTGTTCCTGCTGATACGACAATATCCAAGATATCAGATACACCGATGTCCATTCTCTTAGAAGTATATCCGGTATAGGATACTTCCAATTGAGTGACACCTTCAGGTACCTGAAGAGAATATTTGCCATCAAAATCTGTGATTGTTCCTGTAGTCGTGCCGACTGCAAGTACGGTAGCCCCAATTAAGGGTTCATTGTTTTCCCCGTCAGTAACGACACCGGTGAGGGTCCGTTGAGCGAGGGCAAAGTTGCTGAACGCAAAAATGCATAGCAGAAGTAACAACTTCTGCTTTGAAAAGTCAACTTTAAGTTTCATACACTAATTGAATTTAGTTAAAAAAAGGGTTACTAAATAATTCATTTAAGACAAAACCGATTTTTCAAGGAAAAAACGGTTTATATTTTTGAATGTCAAAAAGTTATTTCGTCTCACTTTTATGTAAAAGTTTGACTACTAAAAACTTAGCGACAATTAATATTTCCCTTTTGTTTCATATTGGTTTAAAGAGCCCTTTCTTAATGTGTCCATAAAACACTAAGCATCAGTAAAAGTCTTAAAATAGACTGGAAAATCCAAAAATACTTTAATAGAATTTTACGAATGTGGCACTTGGCCGTAGATAATTAGTTTTCTGAAAAAGATGATAGGTCGAGCAAAGATAAAAATAAATCTTTATTTTTTTGATATCATCAATTTTTAACATAAAAAAACTACCTCTTGTTGAGCATTTCTTGAGCGTCAAACGTTTTTATTTTGAAAAATTCATTTTCATAAAAATGGCCTATTCTTCAGCCTTAGATGTATTGTAATATTTTCATTAATTTTAATGCGAAGCCCAATTGATTTCTTTTATCAACTACTTCTCGAAACCTATGAAATTACCTCTATTTTTTTTGCTTTCTTTCTTGTTTAGTTCGACGTTATCTGCTCAATTTGGACTCTATCAAATCGAAAATGGTAAGAAAGAGGTCAATATTCCTTTTAAGTATGAAAATGGTTTTATCGTTGTAGACATTTTGCTCGATGGAGTACTTCCTTTAAAATTTATTTTTGACACTGGAGCAGAATATACCATTCTTGCTAAAAGAGAATTTACCGATATTTTAGGTATCAGCTATGAACGTGAATTCAAAATTGTTGGATCCGATCTAGGCACCGTTTTGACAGCTCATTTGGCCAAAAGCCTACAAATGAAAATCGGAAAAATGACTGTTCACAATCAACATATTTTAGTATTGGAGGACAATTATTTGAATTTTGAAGAGCTGGTCGGTATTAAAATTGATGGCATTCTTGGTGCTGATTTTTTTAAAAATTTTGTCGTCACTTTTGATTTCAAACAAAGAATTATTAACCTAAAAGAACCATTAAATTTCAAGTCGGCCCCTAAAGGTTTTCAAGAATACCCTATCGAAGTCAACGGTAATAAAATTTATCTAAATATGGAGACCTATTTAGATCCAGAAGATACAAAAGCACTCACTTTGAAGCTGTTGGTTGACACCGGAGCTAGTCTTCCCCTCTTGATTCATACCAATTCTGATCCCAATGTCCGATTACCTGAAAATCTCATTCTGGGTAATATTGGAGTAGGACTAGGTGGACGATTGAATGGCTATCTTGGAAGAATAAAAGAATGCAAATTTGCTACTTTTACTTTTAAAAATGTGATCACTAGTTTTCAGGAAATTAAAGTAGATAAAGACTCTAGTATTCTCAATAATCGCAATGGCATCTTAGGAAATATTATTCTTGATCGTTTTACTTTTATCATCGATTATCATCGTAAAAAAATGCACTTCAAACCTAACAAAAGATATGATGACAATTTTCTGTTCGATCGTAGTGGCCTTTCTTTAGCCGCAGGTGGTAATCAGCTTGATCAATTCACAATTCAGTATGTCATCAAAGGCTCCCCTGCAGATTTGGCAGGACTTCAACCTGGTGATGAGTTGAAAAGCGTTAATAGAATTCCTGTTAAGTTTTTTACCCTAAGGGACTTAAGTCATAAATTTCAAAAAAGAGTAGGCAAGAAGTATAGATTGAAAATCAAGCGAAATGACGAAAAAATGTTCTTTATCTTTCGCTTAAAGGATATTATTTAGAAATCTTTAACTAATTGTCTATTTCAAAACAAAAATACCTCTAATAAACTGAAAACCAGCTTATTAATTTCTACAAAAAAGAAAAAATGCCTCTTATATTCCTCTTTTCACACCAATAAAACCTCATCTTTATCAAACCATACAATTCTTTATACCTATAAATGCGTTTAAATAGCACTTAACTTTTGTAATTCTAAGAGTAGAATTGTATCTTTGCATTCGTTTTTTAAGATTTGGATGATTATAAAAGCGTCCAAATTATATTATTCATTATCAAAATTAAAAAGATGTTTGCAATCGTTACCATAGCTGGTCAGCAATTCAAAGTCGAGGAAGGGCAAGAGCTTTTCGTCCACCAGCTAGAAGCCTCAGAAGGTGATAACGTTAGCTTCGATCAAGTTCATTTGATTGGAAAAGACGGTTCAACCAATGTAGGCAAGCCGATTATCAACTCAGCTAAAGTAGGTGCTACTGTTATCGGTCACCAAAAAGGCAAAAAAGTAATCGTGTTTAAAAAGAAAAGAAGAAAAGGTTATAAAGTGAAAAACGGTCACCGTCAAAGCTTTACAAAGATCAAAATTGACTCAATTACAGGTTAATTTGTATTTTTTTAACTTTTCACTTTAATTTTTCATCATTTAACCTTATTTTTAAGACACCTTCAAAAGTTATTTAAAAAATGGCACATAAAAAAGGAGTTGGTAGTACAGACAACGGACGTGATAGTAATAGTAATAGACTAGGAGTCAAACTATTCGGAGGTCAGGCTGCCAGAGCAGGAAACATAATTGTACGTCAAAGAGGTACAAAATTCCACCCAGGACTTAACGTAGGAATGGGACGAGATCATACGATATACGCTTTAGTCGACGGAAAGATTGATTTCAAGAAAAAACGTTTGAATAGAACATTTATCAACGTAATTCCGTTTGATGAAGTAAAAGAGACTAGCGCCAAAGTTACTAAGGCGAAAGCTCAACCAAAAGCAAAACCGGCTGCACCAGCAAAATCAGCTACACCAGCTGCTGCTACTAGCGCTCCCGCTTCTGCTGCAAAAGATGATTTAAAAGCAATTGAAGGCATAGGTCCTAAAATTGCTGAAATATTGAATAATGCTGGTATCACTACCTTTGCACAATTAGGTGCAACGGACGTTTCTAAAATCAAAGAACTTTTAGAAGCTGCGGGAAATCGATACAAGTCACACGATCCTACCACTTGGCCAAAGCAATCTCAAATGGCTGCCGACGGTAAATGGGATGAATTAAAGACTTGGCAAGATGAACTAGATGGAGGAAAGGTAGTTACCAAATCTTCTTCTGAGGAAGAATAAAATAGTTTTAGTTTTCATAGCTTTATATTTTTTGTTGTTAAGTTCTATCCGCCCGGATAGAACTTTTTTTTTGCCCCTAACTGACTAAATTTATTTGGTGCTTACTGGTGTTGATGACTAGAGAATTGGTATGGAGCCAAAATCATCTTTTTTCTTTCTCCTCGTCAGGCCTGGAATTCCAAATGCTTCTTGATTAAGATAAAAATCTATATTCATAAATTCTATCCAGAATAGAAAATGACTGGTAGATATTAAAACCTGCCAGTCATTTTATACTTAAAGGATATTTTACCATTTAAGTAATGCTATGCTTTCTTTTATTGACCAAATATACACCGATAGCTACCGGTAGGTCAACCATTAGATCGTTTAAATCCAGCCCATCTAAGAAACTGATTAATAGGTAAGGGCTTCAAGCTTTTTTTAATCGCCACCTGTTGAATATCACTATATTCTGTCATATCGTATAAAGATCGAAAAGTCGTTTGATATTTTAGATTAAAGAATTCTAATAGATCTTCTTTCACCAGAATATGGAAATCCTTAAAATATTGATATTGCGTATCACTTATCCCCTCTCCCATCAAAAAATTTTTCAATACAACATATTCAAAATGATGCTCAATCGACGGAACAAACAAACCATTTGCTTGACGTACTTTCTTTTTAAACAATCGCGTTTCATCTTGAAAAATCAATGCATTAAAACTCAGTTTATGCCAAAACTCGATCCCGAGTCTAACATCATTGTTCAATTGAAGCTCGGCAATAGATGCACGATATCCAGTAGAGCATTCAAATTTTTGAATCAGTTTGGAATCCTTAAACGAGGCTAGAGCCTGTGAGAGATCACGTTTCTTCAATAAAATTTCTACATTCCTATTCTCCTCAAAATATTTATAAGGCCACAATTCACCATTTAGAAAAACATGTTCCACCCCAGTCAATAGCCCAGCAAGACCTTGCGTAAAGTCCATTCTCATGACCATCGATAATAGGTTTTATGATATTAAAAATACTAGGGTTTGTGAAGTACTTAGGTAATGCAAAAATGTTGCCTAGTTTTCAGCAACAGCCAAAAAAATAAAGCTTATTGTTATTTATAAAAAGGAACACTTTTCTTTTGTGGGTCAGTGCCTTTCCCATCATGACTGATCCAAAGGCTTAATCCAATAATAAAAAACTGGTTAAATTTTTTCCAAAGATCCGATCGGCAACCAACCTTCCTCTCCATTGATCAATCGTACTTTGTACCACTCGCCTATCTGATCTAAGACATCCAATTTGGCACCTTCGTGCAATAACAATACTTCAACACTTTCTTCATCCGGAGCAGAGCGAACCGGTATTTCTTTTTCTATCAAAATAGCTACGCCACTATCCTGTTCTATTTTTTTCTTACCGAAAGAAAATAAAAAAGGAAGAATGCACAATCCCAAAATGGATAAACCTGCTAAGAAACCTTTTTTACGAACGACTCGTTCTTTTCCTAAAAGCCAAAAAACTAAACCGCCTATTCCTATCCAAAGTAGTAAAAGTCCAATGACTCCCCAAGTAGTCGAGGTAGCCATATTTTGTAATCCATTCCACCAACGACTTAAGAAAAAACCAGGAATCGCACTCAATTCATCTTTTTGTCTGGCTCGGGCCAATTCCAAATTAAATAGGACATCCTTATTCCCTTTGTCTACCGTCAATGCTCTTTCATAATTGAGAATCGCACTCCCGATTTGATTATTTTGATAATAACTATTTCCCAAATTATAATACAACTCAAGCGATTGATATCCTTCTTTACGGAGGTTTTCATACAATTGAATCGATTCGCTATATTTTTTAGCTTGGTAACTTTTATTTGCTTGATCAAATTTTTCAGTCGGATTAGCTTGTGCTAAAAGTAAGCATGTCCAAGTAAAAAAATAAAATATGGATATGATCTTTTTCATTACAAATAGGTTTTAGTATTAAGGTATTCTAGATCCTTAAATGTGGAGGAAAGTGTGCGTACTTTGAACACCAACACTAGGACACTAATCCTCATTTCAATAGGTCCTCTAAAGACTTCGGGCGCAATTTTCTTTCCCATCGGAATCCGGATAATTTTAATGCTTCATGGTTTGCTTTTTTCATCGGCATCATGTTGGAAACGGGTTGGGTATAAAAATGGATATATTCAATTTCGTTATTTCCAAAGTACACCAACATTTTGCTACAAACAGATTTGTTGACGCCCATATAAGCGTCCTCTTCATCTCGTGCATAATAAACTGATTCTGCATTTCCGATTACCTCCATTTGATCCAGTTCATCATCTTTAAAAAAAGCCGTGATATTTTTACCTTTAATCTGATTAAAGAATATTTCGTCCGGCGAATTTATAATAAAAGCATTATCTATCAAAAATATTTGATCAATCTGATCATTTGCCATTTGCATTTTAACTTCATTGGCATAGAATTGAGAGGTATCAGACCAAATAATTGGGGATTGATAAAATTCGAATAAAGAATCTGCGCTATTATAAGCCAAAGAATCACAAATCACTTGCAAGTCACTTTTAAAAATTCGAACATCTTTATAGCCTAATAAAATTCGAGTACTATCTTCAGGCGTTTCCTTAAAAGCAACTAAAGTATCCGAACTCATAAACATCGTATCACCATCCACCAATGTAGTCATTAATGGTCGTCCTCCACTTGCTTGTACATAATCTGTTTCTTTATTGTAATCTAATCGTTCACAAATAATCGTAATATCATCTGTTGTATCGGTCCAAACTACATTTCCCGTAGCGACCCCCAAGTCTCCAATAAAATCAATGGTATCTGCATCCAAGATTTGAGAATCATCAATTAGTCGTGATCGACCTTCCGTTTTAAATTTTTCATTTTTGGAGTCATACATGATCTCATCTGAATCTATCACTTGCTTTCCATCTTCAGAATGTGCATTGCCTTCTAGATAAGTCACATCGTTCACTTCGTCATATCTTATGATATCCGCGCTCGCTTTTTTCTCTTCCTCATTGAACTGAGCGTTTCCCTGAATCTCTACTTCTTTTTTCGTGCCATCATATACAATCACATCACCCGTTGCCTCCTGTTCTCCTTTTACATATTGAGGATTGTCTGTGAATTCTGCATATTTATTATTCAAATTATAAAAGCCGCCTTCACAATATATTTTTGCTTCATTTTGATTGATCAAGGTCGGGCCTAAAAAAGTAACAACTTTCGTTTCGGTAGAAAATTGCAAGGTGTCTGAACGTAAGGTAAAATCAGGATCACTAACAACTACACTATCCTTAAAAAAAGCCTGACCACTTTTCACATAATAATAGCCTCGCTTACTGACCAAAAAAGTAGTATCATTGGTTAAGGTAGCACCAGTATAATAACTGGCCACTTTTGTAGCTAAGTTATAATTCAATTGATTGGTAAAAATTTTTTGTCCTTTATTTTCTAATCGAACATCACCAAATAAATCGGCAATTCGATTGTCTCCTTGGTAGGAAAGAGAGTCCGCAAAAATATTTAAAGTATCCCCTTGTTGAATGATTACATTGCCAACTGCAATGACATTATTGTCTTCTAAGGTAGCAGAATCACAATACATAAACATATCACCTTGTCGCAAAGCTACATTGTTTTTAAGATATCTAATCTCTCGTCCATCCTTGTTGATACCAATCGCAATATCAGAATGATCTAGTTTTACTCTTTCATTTTTTGTCGTATCTGAAGGTTCAGCATCTGATTGGACTTCCTGTGCATTTAATTCTAAAGCAAGACCTAAAACACCAATTAATAGTACAATAAAAATTCTTTGATACTTCATTTATTCTTTTTAGCCTAATGGCAAATACTTTCTTTTATCAATTGAAGTCGTTTACAAAAGACTAAGTACACTGTAAACTATTTAACTTTAAATGTTGGTGGTCTCTTTTAAAAATTGAGCTGCGTTATTTTAATCTGCTAACCAAGGAATTTGCTTCATAAAATGCCTTGTCAATGTTCAAAATAGCCTCGACCAAATTTTAAAGAACTTAATTTACAATGTACTAACTCTATTCGTTTTATTTTATTGTTAGTAAATTGTTTTTCTTAAATGGCCAACAACTCTGCTCCTTCCTTTCCCACCAAACTTCCAATAGCTACTCCCATTCCTCCCATACGAACAGCAATCACTACCTTATCCGAAATCTTTTTCACAAGAGGCGTCTTTTGAGCTCCGACTCCCAATATACCACTCCACCAAGAATCAATTTGCACTTCTTGTTGAGGACAAATGACATTTTCCAGCAAATTTACTAAAGCCTTTTGAATTGCACTAGTCATTCCAAATTCTGTGGTCGCTTCTTTCGCTAAATCCAAGTGACGGCCTCCTCCCAATAAAATGCGATTATCGATATTTCGAAAATAAAAGTAACCTCCATCATAGTGAAAACATCCTTTCAAACGTAACCCAGAAATCGGTTGGGTGATCAACACTTGATTACGAGCCGGTTGAATATCCAAATCTGGGAGTAAATTTTTAGCAAAACCATTGGTCGCTATAATCACTTTTTGGGCTTTAAAGTCCCAGCCATTTTCGGTCTCTAAAAAGACACCATTCATACTGTCTTCTATCTTTGTAATATTCAAACCATTGACGATTTCAATATTTTTAGCTTTGGCTAAATCCAATAAGGACTTCATCATTTTACCTGTATGAATTTGTCCTTCAGCTTGATTCCAGATCAAGTGTTCTACGCCATTCAATCCAAAATGATTGATTTTATCATCTGTTTTTTGATAGATCTCGTGGTGACCAATTATATTTTTTAATTGAGTATTAAAAAAAGGTAGCTTTTCCATACAGGCTTCATAAAGATCTTGATCGCTTTCGCGAAACACTTCATAACCGCCTAATTTTTCATATCCCAATCCTTGGTCCCCTATCGTTTTACGTAAGTATGCTAATCCTTTCCATCGCTTTTCTACTAAAGCCAATACTTCTTCTATACTATGACTTTTTAAATCTTCTAACAATTCGCTTAAGCTTCCAAAACAAGCAAAACCTGCATTTCGAGTACTTGCACCAATGGGTAAAACACCTCTTTCTATCACTAATATCCGTAATACAGGATTTTGTTTTTTTAAATGAATAGCTGCATTTAAACCAACGATCCCACTACCGATAATGGCAACATCAATATCTTTAAAAAACGATTCTTTTTCCCAATAGCTCAATTTTGCAAAACTCATATGTTTATTTTAAAAAGAATGTTTATCTGCATCGGTTAATCTCAAAATACAAGTACATTTATTGAAAAAACAAATTTGCTTAGGAACATGAAAATAATAACTTATAAGCGTTTGAGTTTTCTTTTTCCTTAATTACTTAAACAATAAACACTATTTTTGCGATAATAAAAATTACAAAACTATTAATAGAACATCAAAATCTAATATTTATGATACAACGAATTCAATCTATATTTTTGTTATTGGCAGCAGCAGCGGCTTTTGCCTTATTTGCTTTTCCATTTGCTTCCACACCTAGTGCTGTGGCGACTTCTGAAATGTTTGCGGATGGACAATACAATCTTTCTGATAATATTGCTTTACTCATTTTGTTTTGTTTAGCTGGAGGTTTGGCTTTTATCAGTATTTTCATGTTTAAAAATCGAAAAACGCAATTACTAGTAGGACGTTTAGCCATTGTGGCTAATATCATTGGTCTAGTTCTAGCGATTGCTTTATTTATGCAAGATAAAGACAAATTAGGCACTGTTGATCCAGAGGATGGTGTTGGTTTATATCTTCCTTTTCTTTTTCTAGTGTTTGCTTTATTAGCAGCCCGATTTATTGGTAAAGATGAGAAGTTAGTTAAATCTATGGATAGGCTTAGATAAGGAATTGAGTAAAGCGTCAAATGAAAAAGGGCATCCTGAAAATTCAGGATGCCCTTTTTAAAATCATAAGGTTCAAATCATTCAGCCCGCGGCTTCGCGGAATAATTTACTTTTAATTGATTTGACTTACGCAATTGAGTCTTGATATCCTGAACGATACCCATGGTTACTTTTCCATCTACACGAAGAGAAGAAGTAATTCTTGGTCGTTTATTTTCAGGCACCTTAATCTTATGTTTTTCAAGAAAAAGTGGGATATCTTCAATCGTCGCAAATTTGTCTCCTAACTGAAGTCGAGGACTCGTTCCATGCGATTTTTTGTATTTATCCAACGGTTTCCCAATATAAAGATAATTCACCAATGACTTTTCTTGAAGCTTTGTCAATTCTGAAGCTTCAGGTGTTTTCACATCTAGCATCAAAGTTGAATCTCTCATAACGGTTACCATCATGAAAAAGAATAAAAGCATGAAGATGATATCAGGCAAAGAAGCCGTAGATATTGCCGGAGATGATTTACTTCTATTTTTCTGAAATTTTGACATATTCTTAAAATTTGTATTGCTCAACAAATGAATTGTTCCAAAAACAATCCTCTACTTCTCTTCACCGTAAGCGGTTGGTTCTGCTTCAGAAAGAACGAAAGGAATTTTTCCTTTAATTACTCTTTTACGTTCTGTAGGCATATCATCACTGTATTCACCACCATATAATCGTTGGGCTTCTTCATCCCACAATTCATTGTAAGCAGCTTTTAGTTCATTATATACTTCCAAATACGTTTCGTAATTGGTTCCTCTATCATTTTTGAGTGAGATAATCGCTTTAGTAGGTTGTTCAGAAAGGTCGTCACGTCGCTGTGGATTCATAATAAATTCCTTAGCTCGATCTTTCAATTCCTTGATACTTGCAGGCTCATCTCTCACCAATAATTGATTATTAGCGTTTACCAGTACGGAGAAAACGTTTCGAGTTTTCAACTTAGTTGGATCCACTTCTTCTTCAGACCAAGGTGGAAGCTTTACCGTAATTCCTTTATCTTCTACAATGGTAGTAGTTACCAAGAAAAAGATAAGCAAGAGGAATGCGATGTCTGCCATAGACCCTGCGTTCACTTCATTAGAAAGTCGATCTCTCGTATTTTTCTTAGCCATTCTAAATTATTTAAAAAAGTTACGGATTTCAGAACCGACAAATGCCACTACTGCTATTCCAGATAATGCTAATGCAGAAGTGATTGCGCCAGTAATGAATTTACTTGCACCACTTGTTACTGCAAAATCTTTCTCAGCACTAATCAATGCCTCTGAAGTTTCAGGTTTAGCGGTAGCATAAGCAATTCCAAAAATAACTGCTAATAGAGCCATTCCTGCGATACCTTTGATAGCACCTTTAGGATCAGAAGCTAAGTGGAAAATAGCAAAAAGAATCATTGCTACAACACCTAAGATCGTTAATCCAATAGACGCATAAAGTCCAAAGTTAAAAATCGTAGTATCATATCGGTCAGCTTCGCTCATAGATTGAAATGAACTCATTCCTGAGAATACAGAACCTAAGAAGATTGCTGTAACCAACACCCCAAGCCCGAAGGCGAATGTCTGACCATTTTTGGTAAGTAATTTATACATAATAATAGTCTTAAGGGTTGATTATTTAAATAAGTTATTGCTAGCCATTACATCTACTAAAGCAATAGACGCATCTTCCATTTTATTAACAATACTATCGATTTTAGAAACGATGTAATTGTAAAAGATTTGAAGGATAATCGCTACAAAAAGTCCGAATACCGTTGTTAAAAGTGCTACCTTAATACCACCTGCAACTACAGAAGGAGAAAGATCATTCGCAATGGCGATTTTATCGAAGGCTTGAATCATACCGATTACCGTACCCATAAACCCGAGCATCGGAGCAATCGCGATAAAAAGAGAAATCCAAACTAGTCCTTTTTCTAAAAGTCCCATTTGAACACCACCGTAAGAAACGATAGCTTTTTCTACTGCTTCAGGTCCTTTTTTTGCATTTTTTAATCCTTCAAAAAGGATACTTGCAGTAGGCCCTTGAGTTGACTTACAAACTTCCATGGCACCATCAACGTCACCTTGCTTAAGGCTTTCGTCAATTCGTGAAAGTAATTTGTCTGTATTAGTCGTGGCGATATTCAACGTAATGATACGTTCGATACAGAATGCTAATCCTAAGATTAAACAAACTAATACAAGGCTCATAAATCTCCAGTCTCCCTGGATGAAATATTGCTTCAATGTTTGGAATCCAGATAATTCTTCTTGGGCAAGTAGTTCAACTCCCCCTGTCATCATCCCGATGCCTAGTACTAACAGTAATGCTATAAATTTGCGCATAGTCAATAAGGTTTTACGATTGTTTTTGAATTTAGTTAATATAATATATTTGAAGTATTAATATGCTTGTTTGTTATATGCTCAGGTGAGCATATGATCGTCAATTACTTATAGTGTTTCTGATATGAACGGAAAATAATTCAGCGGAGAGAGAGGGATTCGAACCCTCGGTACCCGGTTAGAGTACACACGCTTTCCAAGCGTGCTCCTTAAGCCACTCGGACACCTCTCCTTTTGCGTAGATTAGT
>CAYTVR010000187.1:0-14230 GCA_964441245.1 uncultured Saprospiraceae bacterium
TGCGATGACCATGAGCAGTTTTTTTGCTGGCTCTTGTATTGGGCAATTAGTTCATGGGCCAATATTGGATAAATATGGAAGAAAAAATCCGATGATGATTGGATTGTTTCTTTTCTTAGTGACCTCAATTTTGTGTGGTTTTGCTCAATATATCGAACTACTGATTGGACTACGTTTTTTTCAAGCCATTGGAATAAGTATGTGTAGTGTTGGAGGCAAAGCTGTAGTTAGAGATATTTTTCCACCCGCAGATACCGCTCGGATATTTTCAATCTTAGGTTTGATTATGGGGATCTCTCCAATCATTGCACCAACAGTTGGAAGTTGGTTGTTGTTGGGATTTGGTTGGCGAAGTATCTTTTATTTTTTAGCGATCATGTCCGCTTTATTGATTGTGTTATTATGGCAGTTTTTGCCTAACACGATGCAAAAGGATGAAAAATACGCATTTACTTTTCGAAACATTTCAAAAAAATATTTTACGGTTGCACAAGACAAAAAGTACTTGGGATACTCCTTTGTAACAGCAATGGCAAGTTCGGTTTTGTTCTCTTGGATATCAAGTTCTTCTTTTGTATTTATTGAATTGTTGGGTTTGTCAGAACAGCAGTTTGGGATGGTATTTGCGGCAACGGCTTCTTGTTTGATATTGAGTAATCAAGTGAATATTTTTTTACTTAAAAAATTCAGAAGTGAGGACATTGCCTTTGTTGCGGTGATCATGGAAATACTGATTTGCTGCTTTTTATTTTATGTCATTCAATATAATTTTACAGTCATTAATATGATGATTGGCATGTGTTTGTTGATGTCATTTTTGAGTTTGATAAGTACGAATACAATGGCATTGGGATTAAATGAGATAGAAAAAGATTTAGGTGTTGCAACTGCATTGATGGGAAGTTTGAGAATGGCATTAAGTGCGATAGCTACATTTATTTTGAGTTATTTTTTAGTCGCTTCAGCATTGCCAATGTTAATTGCTATTGCTTTAGTTAGCTTTTTGAGTTTGTTTTTACAAATTAGAATTAAAATGATTTGACCCACAAATAATCCAATTGCAATATTTCTATGAGTTGATAAAACGATCTAAACCTTAGCGATAATTTTGATTGATTTATTCAAGGATAAATATTAAATTGAAGTTATTTGAAAAGGGTTTTACGAAATCATTAAAAATATAAGCATGAAAAAAGTACTTCTAATTTTAATCATTTTTGTCAATTTAAATAGTTTGTCAGGTCAATCTTCAGTTATCAAAATACCAAGTACTTTCTTTGAAATAATGGATCATCACGGAATAGCTCAAGGAATAGAATACTTATATTCAACAAATTAATTTTAAAAGAAGAGATCGCATCAAAAGAAAATCTAAAACGAAAAGGTGAAGAATATTTATCAGAAGCGCAGGTGGGAAAATATGTCGGTCATAAAATAATCAGTAAACAAACTTTTAGAAGAACATTAGCAAGCATCAGTTTTATGGTGAATTATGAGAGAGAACCATATCGATTTACATTTATATTGTATAGGCCTGACCGAAAAAGGGAATGGAGATTAAAGGAGTTTAATTTTGATAATGAGTTGATAGATGAATTAATAGAAAGAGGAAAGTTATTTATGCTAAGTGAAGATGAATTTTAAAAGGATAGATCTAAATCAAAATATATTTTTTACCCAACCTTTTGAAGATTTTAATCGGTCTATATAAAAAAGAATTGATCATAAATAAATTTCTACAAAATGAAAATAATCAAAAGCTTCTCATTAACGCTTTTTTTGATTATTGGATTTATTATGCCAAGTTGTGATAAAGATAACGTTCCAGAGATTCCTCCATGTGATGATGTGGGGCCTTTAAAACATTTTTATGACGTTTTCTATATGACTGTTTCAAATCTTTCTGATTTGGGAAGAAGAACAGAAGTTCCTCCAAATGATACCATAGCTTTTGATGAATTAGACGCAGTGTTCATTGACTATATAGTTAATTATTCTACTTCCATTCAGCCTAAAAGAGATTGGTCTTTTTCTTTAATGCCTACCGCATATGCCTGTACATATGTTCCAGGGACAAAGGGATCAAAGACAGAAACTCTGGTTGATTTTTCCATAAGCACTTTAAACGATTTTGATGATGACCATTTAGCCAATTCCAGTATCATTGATCTTTTTGATTATTATGGAGGAAGCTTTCGTGCTCTTGATGAGTTCATTCCATTGACTCAATTTTTAGAAGAACAAATTGAAAACCTTCTCCAAGAGGAGGATATGTTTATAAAATTGAAAAAAGCTCCTGAGATGGATCAAGAATTTAAAATAAAAGTAGTCATGGAGTTGTCAAAGGGGGAAGTGTATGAGTTTGAAACGGAACCGATAGTTATAATACCTTAGACTTACTTCAACTTTAATTTTAAACTCTGATTTGTTTTTTTTGAAAACAGTTGCCAGAATTTTCGTGTTTTATCAATTAAGAAGAAACAGTTCTTTTTCCTCAGAAGAACCGATGATTTTATTTTTAGTTACAGGAATATTTAGGGAAAAAACAGTTCCCTTTCCGATCTTTGAGTCTACAGCAATGCTGCCTTCATAATTGTCGACTATTCGCTTACATATCCCCAGACCAATTCCAGTTCCTGGGTATTCTGATACGTTATGAAGTCGTTTAAAAAATTCGAATATTTGTTCAAAATACTTTTCATCAATTCCAATTCCATTGTCTTTAAAAGATAAGAAAAGTCGCTCATCATTCAGGTTAAATGAAATATCCACAGTAGGTGTTTCATTTTGATTATACTTGATGGCATTTTGGATGAAATTTTGAAAAATCAAAAGAAATTCAATTTCATTACAGAAAAAGATAGGTAATTGCTCGGTACGAATGATTGCATTGCTCGTTTTAATTTCACCACTCAAATTTAATTTAACCTTCTCTAATACCTCATTTAAATCAACCTCAGATCGATCTGCTTCATTGATATTTTTAACTTGAGATAGTTCTAGAATTCCTTCTACAATGTAATTCATCTGTCGGGCACCAGATACTAAAAAGTCCATTTTTTCATTTATAGAATCAAAGTTTTCTTTTTCTATATCTGACTGGATCATTCCCCCAAAACTAATAATGGTTCTGAGTGGTGATTTTAAATCATGGGAAGCAATGTAATTAAATCGTTCTAACTCTTCTGATGTACGTTTTAACTCTGAATTTTTCTTTTTTAATCGCTCAATAAGGTCTTCTCTTTCACGATGAAAAACAATTAAAAACAGCGTGACCCAAGCCATTGAAACAATAAATGAAACCAAACCAGAAAGGGGATAATCAACTAATTCAACAAGGGGCTCAAAATTGATTCCGTATCCTAAAGCGATAAGATATACGCCTGCATGTATTGCAAATAGCAGTTTCATATGTTCAGCTTTCTTGCGAAAGGCAACATAGTTGATAATAATTGCTGCTCCTACGGCCAAACTTTGACTAAAAAATCCACTAAAACAAATATGATAAATACTCACCCAAACAACAGTTCCAAAGGAGGTAATGAAACGTGCCCAATAGATTTTGTTAAGTCCATTAAAGACCAACACTAATCCATATATCAAACTAATTCCAAAGGTAATAAAGGAGTATAATTTAGGAATGTCTGCAATAAAGAGATAGATAGAAAAAGAGAAGAGAAAGATAAAGGAAAATAGAGCCATTTTATTATACAAAATTGTCAACTGATTTTCATCAGAACAATCTTGTCTAACCCCTAAATGGATCAACTGCTTTAAAAATAATGGAATCAATTTTTTACCTTTTACAGGGGATGACCAAATACTTTTTTTGTTTACTTATTTTGCAGTATCGTTACACAAGAATCAACGTATTCAATAGAAATATTTGTGCCAAACTCAAAAATAACCAATAATCCAAAGCCTTTTGTCTAGTAATTATTTAATAAAGTCGACCTTAAAAGGTGATTGTTGAGCATCAAAGATTCCATGGCTTCACAATATTTACCTTATAATGTGATTCGATTTTCTGAATTTCTTCAGTAGTCAATTTTATGTTGACGGAGTTCGCGGCTTCTTCGATATGCCAGAGTTGAGTCGCGCCAAAAATAGGGGAGGCTACAATCGGATTTTGATGTAACCAAGCCAAGGCAACTTCTGCTCCACTTACTCCTTTTTCTTTGGCGACTTCCATAACCACATCTGCTATCTGGAAATCAGTTTCGCGATTATAAAGTTTTTGACCATAAGCATCCACCTTACTTCTGACCGTTTGACCACCTTCACGAGTACGACTACCATTAACAATTCCTCTTGCTATTGGGCTCCAGGGAATTAGAGAAATATTTTCAGCTGAACAATATGGATTCATCTCTCGTTCTTCTTCCCGATAAATAATATTGTAATGATTTTGCATACTGATAAAACGTGTCCAAGCATTTAAGTCTGCTACATAATTGGCTTTACAAAATTGCCAGGCATACATACTCGATGCGCCGATGTATCGAACCTTTCCAGATGTTACCAATTCATGCAAGGTTTCCATCGTTTCTTCAATTGGGGTGTTATAATCCCAGCGATGGATTTGGTAAAGATCGATATAGTCTGTTTCTAAATTCTTAAGCGATTGATTGAGATGTTTTAAAATTTGAGAACGAGACAATCCTCTTTGTGTAGGATCCTTCGGGACCGGAAGACCAACTTTTGTTGCAATGACAACTTGATCTCTTTTGACGTATTTTCGGATGGCTTTTCCGGTCATGATTTCACTAACTCCTGAAGAATAAATATTCGCTGTATCAAAAAAATTAATCCCTAGGTCAAGGCTTTTTTTTACATGAGTATCACAATCCTCTTGTTGGTTCAATACCCATTGTCGCCATTCTTTACTACCATAGCTCATCATTCCTAAACATACAGCAGAAACGTTTAAATCTGAATGGCCTATTTTTTTATAAATCATATTTTTCTAATAATATTCTATTATTTGCCAATTAATCATTCCAATATAGTCGATTCGGATTATCTACCAAAATCTTCTGTATCATATTTTTATCATTTGTAAAGAGTCCCAATAGATCGACCAAGTCGCCATCATTGGGCATATGCTCTTTGATATTAGGATGTGGAAAATCCGTTCCCCAAATCACTCGGTCAGGTGCCTGTTGAATCAATTTTTGAGCGTAAGGAATCGCATCATAAAACGGAGGACCAGCTTTTGAAATTCGCTCTGAGCCACTTACTTTTACCCACCAATTTTCACGTTGCATAAATTCTAATAGGATTTTAAAAGCAGGTTGTTCCACGCCTAAGTTGGTAGGTACTCGTCCCATGTGGTCAACAATAATTGGCATATCATCGAATTGTGTAAAAAAACTTTCGTATTCAATAATATCCTCTGCATTTACATGAATTACTAAATGCCAACCATATTGTTTTACCCGCTCCAATACATTTTTCATTCCATCCAAATCAGGAGCACCGCCCAAATGTTTTACAAAATTAAATCGTACTCCTCGAACTCCTCCAATGTGCAATGCTTCGAATTCGGCATCCGTAAAATTTTGATTAGCAATACACACGCCTCGCCAGTATTGATCGCCTCGCCATTTTATGGCATCTAGCATGGCTCGATTATCAGGACCATGACAACTTGCTTGAACAATGATTGCACGTTTCAAGCCAATTTGATCATGCAATGCTTTTAAGCTTTCTTTGCCAGCATCGGGCGGCTCGTAAGTACTTGTTGGATGATATGGGAAAATGTCACTCGGACCAAATACATGGCAATGTGCATCACATGCTAAAGTGGGCAAATTCAATTTAGGGACCTTCGGATTTGGATCAGGCGGTATGCAAGTTTTTTTGTTTGTCATTTTGTAATAGTATTGTTGCTTGGTTGAATTGTCTTTTTAAAATGCTGTTTGCATGCTGTTGTTGATTTAAATACTTCCCAAATATCCTCCGTCAATATTCAAAGCGGTTCCTGAGACATAATCTGCTAATGGGCTACTTAAAAAAGCGATATAGTTGGCAAGTTCTTTAGGGTTTCCCATTCTACCCAATGGAACTTGTTCTAGACGTTTTGCAATAGCTTCCTCTGTAGAAATATTGGCTCTTTTAGATAAAGCATTCACTGCACTCATTTGTCGGTCGGTCATAAATTTCCCAGGAACAACGGCATTCACGGTAATACCTAATGAAGCAACTTCTTTACTTAGGGTTTTTACCATGGCATGTATTCCAGCTCTAAAAGTATTGCTCAATAATAAATTTGGTTGAGGTTGTTTTGCACCCGAGGTCGTGATCACCAATAACCGCCCTCCTTGACCTTTTGTTTTCATCATTTTTATTCCTCCTCTAAATAATCGAACGGTACTCATCAAGCTATTATTCATCGCCTCATGCCAATGTTCGTCATCGAAGGAATCAAAGGTCCCTGGCTTTGGGCCTCCAGAGTTGGACAATAAAATGTCTAATTCTCCGACTTCTTTTTTTACAAAATTGAAAAGATTTTCGATGTCTCCTTTTTTGGAAACATCAGCTGGAAATGACAAAACAGTTTGACCTGTTTCGCTTTTAATCAAGCTTACTGCATTTGCAAGGTTGGCTTCACTTCTGGAAGAAATAATGACTTTGCAATTTTCTTTAGCCAATCGAAGTGCTGCAGCAAATCCAAGTCCTTTACTTGCACCTGTGACTAAAGCGATTTTGTTTTGTAATCCTAAGTTCATGTTTAATTGTTTTTTACGGTAGTTGGAGGAGTCAGGGAACAAGCCGCTTCGCTTGCTGTTAGGAGTCAGGTCCTATAATTTACTATCAAGGAATGAGCTATTTACGTTATAGCACCTGACATTTGGCTCATGACTCCTTTTGTTCAGTATTATGTCTCCCTTTATAAATAAATCATGGTATAAACACTTCTCCTTTACTAATCAGCCTCGCTGTTCTGATTACCCCAGATTTTTTAAAATTCAAAACTCCATTTTCTTTTTCGACGGTCAGATTGACGGTAAAGGTACCAGAAGGATGCTCAATGGACATTGGAGTATTTAGATCTGTAGAAGCATCCACAATTCCTTCTCCAACCGAACCGGGCAATATTGCGCCTGTCGTAGCGGACACGGCCCCTAACACTCCAATTGCGGCGTGACAAACATGTGGAATAAATGTTCGAGTATTGACTAATCCGCCGTTTTTTGCAGGCGAGATCAGACACATTTTTGGAACCGTTTTGTTAGCAACATCTCCTAAGTTCATAAGAGGACCTATTTGCAGACGAATACTTTCCAGTCGTTTTTTTAGATTTTCATTTGCATCTAATTCTGCTTTAGTTTCATTACCTGAGATATCAAAATCATTGGCTCTCAAAACAACAACGGGCATCCCATTATCCACGCAGGTCAATTCGATACCATCTATTATATCTTTTGGATTCCCAGTAGGAAGTAGTGCTCCACAGTTTTTACCAGCTACATCAAGGTAATTACAAATGATAGGGGCAGCAGTACCAGGTACACCATCCACTTTCGCGTCTCCTTTATAGTTGATTTTTCCATCAGGAGTTTCTAGGGTCACTTCGCAAAGGCTATCGCTATTGACCATTCGGATAGTGGCAGAGGTGTGATCCTTATTCGTTTGAAGCATTCCTGTTTCAATGGCAAAAGGAAGGACTCCGGCCAAAATATTTCCACAGTTTTGAACAGTTGCCAGTTGCCCTTTTCCAATGACGACTTGAATAAATAAATAATCTAAATCAACTCCTTCTAATTTTGAAGGAGCAACTATAGCTACTTTAGCGGTTAGGGAATCTGCGCCTCCTAAGCCATCAATTTGCCTTGGGTCGCCTTGGCCTGCACCTTCCATAATGGCCAATACAATTTTGTATCTCTCTATTGGATCAACAGGAAGGTCTTTGGCATGGAGGTAGACGCCTTTGGAACTACCACCTCTCAGTTGTGCAAATGGAATGGATCGCTGCATATTTTTTAACCTATTAAATAATCTATCAGTGCTTGCTTTTTATTTTCTTCTGTTAATAATTTTTTTATTTCTTTGATTTGCTCCTCAAATGTATGCTCTTCACTTTTGTGAAAAAGTTGATTTATATAAATGCTGTATTTTAGTTTAATTAAATTTTCAGCAACAGAAATATTTGAATAGGTATCTAAAAATAATTTTTCATTTAGGTTATAAAAACTATTAAATGCTTTAGCTAAATTGATTACATCGGCCAACGCCAAATTGATTCCTTTTGAACCCAATCGTGGAACTTGATGCGCAGCATCTCCTGCGATAAATAACCTACCATGTTGCATCAAATCGGAATAAAAGAAACGCATGTAATCTAATTTTATGTTAAACATTTTGCCTCTCGAAGTTTTTACGCCTAATCGTTTTTCTAACTCGTTCCAAATTGTTTCTTGTGGTGGCAAGTCATCCACTTCCGTTCCTCTTTCGATTTGAAAATAATATCGAGTTTGATTATTTACATTTATTGTTTGCATCGCAAAACCATCATTGTGAAGGGCTATAATTGGATTATTAGACTCCGATTTTTCTTCAACAATCCATTCTAACCATGCAAGATCTAACTCTTTTTTTACTTCTTTTCGCTGCGCTCTTGGAATACTTCTTCTGCTGATTCCTCGATAACCATCGCATCCAACTACGTAATCGCCGGTCATGTCTTGCAATTGTCCATCTAATGTATAAACGATTCTAACTTTATCTTTTTCTAAACCTTCATAACGTTGTGCTTTGGCTTCAAAAATTATTGGGACATTATCTTCTTTTAAATTTTCCAGAAGGTCAGCTACCAAATTACGTTGATCGTAAATAATCGTTTGTTTGCTATTTTTATTTAATGGAATAAGAAATTTCTCGCCATTGACATGGAAATTTATTTTGTTTATTCCAATACCTTTAGTCATTAGATGTTTGGTAGCATTTTCCTCTAGTAATACTTTTACAATGGTGTCTTCTAAAAATCCACCTCTGTTTAATTTACTTAAAAAGGATTCATTTCTATTTTCTAAAATCAAACAGTCAATACCTCGATTGGATAACATTCGAGCCAAAAGTAAACCTGATGGTCCAGCACCGATGATGACTACCTGTTTATGCATAATTTTTAAGTATGAAGTAGTAAATAATAAGTATGAAGTTTGAGCTATAAAGTATTTGGGAATGATTAAGACTGGTAAGTTTTTTTTACTAAAAGTCTAATATTCTTCACTCCATACCTACTTACCACTTACCACTTCATACCTATTACCTTTTATTTACTATTTACCTATTCATTTTTTTCTTCTTCGTGATGATAGAACTTTTAACAAGTTTCATAACTTCAATTGCATCCTTATTGATAGAATCAAATTGTTCTTTGGAAATATAATCAGTTGCATTTAAAAGTTCTAACCAGTATATGGTTTCTCCAATTTCTTTTTGCCCGATATTTAATTTATGAACAAAATCTTTGTCACTTTCAGCATTAAAAGCTTCTCTTACCATTGCTCCAGGATTTGTCCCCGAACGCAATAATTGTTTACTTAAAATAAATTCCTTTTTCTCTTGATTCAGATATTGGTATAATTTTACAATTCTAATTGCAAAGGAAAATGTCTTATCCTTCAAAGCACTAGGTTTTCTCATTTTTTAAGTATTAAGTTATAGCTATTAGATTTTAAGTATTCATAAAGATATAAGATTTTTGATTTAAACCTTTTATCTCATTATAACACTAAAAATACAAAATCCAAATCCTATTTAACACTTTAAAGCCCACTGCTTCCTAGCTAATACCTATTACTTCCTACCTACTATCTACTACTTAAAACTTAATACCCGAATTTTTTATCCCATCCATAGATTTGGAGAGAAGTTTCGCCCTGGTTGAGCCGAGCTCTAACTCTTGCCTCCTTCTTTTCTCTTGCGTAAGATTTTTCAATGGCTTCTTCAATTCTATCTTTTGGAACAATCACGACACCATCTCTATCACCTACAACGATATCTCCAGGGTTGATAGTCACTTCGCCAATTGTGATAGGTTCATTCAAGCTACCCTCTGGATCTTTGCCTGTTCCTTTGATACAAAAACCTCTACAGAAAACTGGAAAACCCAATTCCTCGATTTCATCTGCATCACGTACACAGGCATCAATTACCAACCCTGAAATACCTTGCTTCATAGCGCCAGAAGTCAACAAGTCTCCCCAATAGCCAGCTTCATAACCACCAGAACAATCAGCAATAATGACATCACCAGGTTTTGCATAAGCATAAGCTCGATGCAAATTGATATTCATAAATGCCTTAGCTTTAACGGGATATGCAGGACCACAAATTCGCATGCTTTTATCAATAGGTTTGATTTGATAAGGTAGGTTACCAATCTTCCCGAGTGCCTCATGAATCGTTGCCGTTCCAAATTGAGAGAGTTCTTCAAGCTGTGCTTTTATTGCCATGTTTTAAAAGGTGTCAGTTGTGAGATGTCAGATATCAGGTGCGAGATGTCATGGAATAAATATATTGGGCTCTGACTCCTCGCTCCTAACATTACCACACTCTTTATTAAGAAAAATGAATGTCTGGCACGATCGTATCCAGTATTACAGGCACGACTCGTTGATGTGCTTCTGCATATTTCACCTGTTGTTTTCCAGAAATACGACGAGCATGATTACCTCTTCTGGCACCTAATTCTGTATAATAATTTTTCAAATATTCTTGTGCTCGCATACAAGCCATTGCCGCGACTTTTTTATCAAAAACGGATGTAATATCAATAAAGGTATTGGGTACAAAACCGGATAACTCAGGTTGATGAGGTTCGAAAGAATACCAAATTGGTGGGTCAATTCTTTTGAAAGCTGCCGCTACTCCAGCACCAGCAGATAATAATCTTGCTTTTTCAACGACCTGATAAGCCAAAGGATGATCTGGATTAAAAGGATCTTTTGGCGTATGTGTAATAATTACATTTGGAGCAAATTCTCTGATGATGTCAGCTACTTGTTGAATCCGTTTTTCGTTAATAATCATAGGGTAGTCTCCCCAGTCCAAACATTTAAATTCGCAACCTAAAATGGCTGATGCCTGTACCGACATTTCGTGTCTGATTTTTTTAACTTCATCAACAGAACGATTTGGATTTTCTTTCCATAAAACTCCAGATTCGCCTCGTTCTCCATATGATAAAGCTAAGTTTAAAACTTCACCTCCTTGCTCAACAACTTTTGCAATAGTACCTCCTGCTCGCCAAACATAATCAGCGGAATGTGCACCTACTACTAATAATTTTTTTGTCATAATCTTTTTTTTTAAGTAGTGGGTGGTAGGTAGTAGGTAGGAAGTATGAGGTATTAAGTCCCACTTATTACTTATTACTTACTACTTACTACTTACCATTTACCACCTAATTCTGAGCTACATATTCTAACTTATGGAGATTTTCCATTGCAATAAAACAGGAGTCTGCACTTGCTTCAGGAGTTCTATCTTCTTTTATGGCTTCAAAAAATTCACGATCTTGTAATTCGATTCCGTTATCAGAAACACCTTTCCAATTATAATCCACTTTTTTATCCCAACCATCAGTCATGTCATTATAACGAACTTTGAAAGTACCTTCTTCACAAATGTATCTGAACCAAGAACCCAATGGACCTTCGTTGTTAAAGGAGAGAGCAACCGTACATAATTTATTGCTTTGAGATTTTAATCCAATAGTCATATCTAATGGCACTCCAATGATTTTACTGACAGGACCTTGCTGTGCCCATCGTTTAATTAATGGTTCTCCAGTTTGCCAAGCGAAAAGATCTACGCTATGACAAGCATGATGCCACAACAAATGGTCTGGCCAATTTCTTTTTATACCTAATGCACTTTTATTTTCTCTTCTGTGAAAAAGTGTTTCCACTACAAGATGATGAAGAGTTAATTCTCCACTTTTAAATTTTTCATGTAACCATTGATGAGGAGGGTTGAACCGACGAGTATGTGCGACCATGGCTGTTAATCCAGTTTCTTTCTGTGCTTCACAAATGATTCTGGATTCCCCTAATGAAACACCCATTGGAATTTCTACCAAAACATGTTTTCCTGCTTTCAATGTTTCTACAGCTTGAGCTGAATGCATGGGACTTGGTGTACATAATATTGCACAATCTGCATTAGGATCAGCCAAAGCTTCAGACAATGTTGGGTAAACTTTAGGGATTCCATTTGCTACTGCTACTTCTTTACCTTCTTCACTATTTGGAGTTACCAAAGAAATTACCTTGGCGTAAGGAATATTTTCAATTGCTTTTAAATGTTTACGGGCGATGGAACCTGCCCCAGCCATTATTATATTCATCTTATTGTCGATTTTTATTGGTTTGTTATTTTGATTGATCAACTAAGAAATCGTCTAATGTTTTTAGTTATAACCTAGTTTTGTTAATACTTTATCAAGTGTTTCTTTTTTCAAATCATCAACATGTGCTTTGATGCCTAACGAGTTGGCATACTCCACTAATTCAGGTTCTTTCATTGCCTTCACTTCGGTTTCAGATTTTTCTTCTGGGGCATCTTCAAAACATATTACTCCGAATGCGGTGTTAGAAGAAGCAACATGGTATTTACGGAATTTTTCTACCACCTTATCATCCATTGCACCACGCATAACTTGCCACATCACTAATTCAATTCCTTCTGTTCCAGATTCTCGAATATAATCTAAATGTGGACGAGTCCTATTTTCTTTATTATCTCCAGCAAGATTATTAAGATAGTTGATATCAAATTCGGTATTGATTACTCCAGCTCTTTCCCCTTGTAATTGGTGAGACATTCCACCTGTTCCTGCAATGACTACCCTTAAATCTTCGTCATATTCTTCAACAGCTTTTCGAATGGCTCTACCTAAATTATAACATCGATTTCCAGTTGGTGGTGGATATTGAATTACATTGACACAAATTGGAATGACCTTTACAGGCCAAGCTTCTGGCTCGCCAAACATGATGGTCATGGGTACAGAAAATCCATGGTCAAGATCTAATTCATTGACAATAGTCAAATCAAATTCATCTAAAATACAGGACTCTGCTATATGCCAAGCTAGCTCAGGTGCGCCATCATAATCGGGGATAGGTCTCGGACCATACCCTTCATCTGCATTGGCATAAAAAGGTGCAACACCTATTGCAAATGTTGGAATCATTTTGAATGATAAGGAAGTTCCATGGTCATTGAAAACAACAATCACTACATCTGGTTTAAGATCAGATAACCACTCTCTTGCAGGTGGGATTGCTTCAAATAATGGAGACCAATAACCATCTTTTGATTTGCCTTTGTCATGTGCTATTCCAACTGGTGGAACATGTGAGCATCCAACTCCGCCTACTATTTTTGCCATATTTTTTAAGTATTAGATATTAGATTTTAAGTGTTAAGTGTTAAGTGTTAAGTGTTAAGTGTTAAGTATGAAGTCTGCTTAATAGCTAAAACTTCATACTTACTACTTCATACCTACTTAATAATCATTTTCCTTACTCCGGTTCCCAATAATAGACCTTCCTCCACTCAACATCATTTCTCTAAATTCCTCTTCTGTAATTCCGGACATTTTTCCTCCAATATGTTGCATGGATTTTTTATCACAAGCTGCAATTTTCCATGTGTAATAAATATTGCCACCAAGGTCTAGCATCTTTATCCAGTCCCTGGCTAGTATGGTTTGTTTTTGTTCTTCTGTCATTGGAAAAGTATCAAGATAAGCTCGTTCATCTGCTCTAAAGGCTTGCCGACCTTCTTTCTTGTTGAGAGTCATACAAAATTGATTGAGATGATAACCAACACGACTGCGTTCGGGTGTAAAAACCCTTGTGCCTGGAATATCTTCGAATGCTTTTCGTAAAGCTTTTTTTTCTTCTTTGGTCATAATGGTTTAAATTTCTTTTAAGCCAACATAATTCTCAGCAATGGTAGTTTTCATTGCAATTGAGTTTTTCATGTAATCAAATTGTGCTTTTTGTAAATGATAATCAAAAGAATCATTTTCAAATTGCTTATGATATTGTTGGGTCATAAAGTTGGAAAAATGTTGTGTTCTCCAAACTCGACGCAAAGCATCTGTTGAATAATTGTCTAACTTAGAATGGTCATTGTTTTTATAATGAGCTTCAAATGCTTTACTTAATAATCGGACATCTGCAACAGCCAAATTCAACCCTTTACCTCC
>CAYTVR010000188.1:0-14214 GCA_964441245.1 uncultured Saprospiraceae bacterium
TTAGAGTTTATGACTAAAGAATTTGTATGGAGCCCAAATGATCTTTTAAACCCAAATTCGTCACATCCTCACCATGCCCGTACGGGCAGGTTCCGGGTGTTCCTCGGCTGGCTTCAAAACCTCTATTTGCTTCCTATACAAAATCGCTAGTCATAAACTCTATTAATTTTTGTTTTTTTTTGATCTAAGAATGATTAATCTTTCAAGGGATCAATCCCTACCATCGTTTTCCACTTGGATAATTCATCTTGCAATTTTACAAGGACTTCTGATTCCTGATTTTTTAAATTTTCTTCCTCGGGAATACCAATTTTTAAATTATGTAAGTGATCTCCTAATTCTAAATCAACCCCCTCATATTTGGTAGAACTTTTTGCAAAACTATTTTTAGCATCATTGGCCCATCTATATTTCCATTTTCCTGAACGGACTGCTGCTTGTTCGCCACCATACCAAACCAAAGTCTCATGTTCTAATTTGGAATCAGTGCCATCAAGAATTTTTTGTAAACTCAGTCCATCTGATAACTTTGGTTGCTTAGTACTTGTTGCTTCACAAATCGTCGGAAGAATGTCGAGCGCACTCACCATATTTTCTACTTCTTTACCAGCCAAATATTTTCCTTTCCAAGCGATGAGTAAAGGAATGCGCAGCCCACCTTCGTACATGGTATATTTTCCTCCTTTATAAGGCGAATTATTAGAATAAATTTGAGACGATCCACCGTTATCACCTACATAAATGATGAGCGTATTTTCGAGCTGATTTTCTTTTTCTAAAAAATCCATAATTCTTCCCACTTCTTTATCTAGGTAATAAAGTTGTCCTAAATAATGAGCGCGACCTTCCGGGTTATTGGGCATCCGTCCTTCATTATACCAATCATAGTAAGCTTCTTTTTCAGGATCCCAATCTCGATATCCTTTGAGATTATGTTGGTCCAAATATTCCTGAGGAAGTTGATGGGTGAAATTATGTACCGCATTAAAAGAGATGGTCGCAAAGAAAGGTTGATCTTTTGTTAATTGCTCTTTCATGAAACCGATACCTTTTTGACTGATCATTTCTGTGGCAAATCCTTCTACATTTTCTCTTTTATTTTGAACCCAAAAACCGCCCATTTCTAAACTTTGTTTTGGATCGGCTGCTTTTTTCATTGCTTGTCGAAAAGCGGCTTCTTTTTCATTATTGTGAATCAGATAATGTTTGCGACCGCCATTGCAACCAAATAATTCTTGATAACCATGATTCAATGGAAAGCTTCGATGAGTAGTATCCGTATCTTTACTGCCATAATGAAATTTTCCAAAAAAGCCAGTTGCATAACCTTTCTCTAGCAAAATTTCTGCAATGGTTGGAATCTTAGGATTAGACAATCCATTTCCACCATACCAAAAAACTTTCTGACGTTGATGATAGGCCCCGGTCATAATGCCTACACGTGAAGGACTACAAATCGGACTGGTGGCATATGCATTTTTAAAAGAAATACTTTGCTTCGCCAAGCGATCAAAATTTGGCGTTGTTACATCATCGGCTAAGTTAAGAAAACCCATATCGGCATAACCATGATCATCCCCAATCATCAGAACGACATTAGGAGCTTTAGTGGAAGTTTCTATCGCTGGTGGAGTAGGTTCACTACAACTGATGACTAGACTAAAAATATATAAAATAAAAATGGTGTTTTTCATGGTAGCTTTTAATTATTCTATATTCAATGTACCTCGCATGACCATTGCATGTCCAGGGAAAGTACAAACATATTGATAGGTTCCTTTTTTAGTTGGTGCCTCAAAATAGATAGCATCTGAAGAATGAGGTTGTAAAACGTTGGTATGATATAATACATCATCTGAGTCTGGGATATACCCTTTTTCTTCTCCTTCCAAACCAAGTCCTAAGGCCAATTGACCAACTTCAGTTGCTTTCTCAGGATTGACAATTAATAAATTATGTAACATGTCATCATTGTTGTTAAAGACCAACTTGATTTTACTTCCAGCCTTGATGGTAATTTCTTTAATGTCATATTGAAGTCCTGGAGCGGTACCAATATTAATGGTTTGATCTGGTCCAGAAGTCCAAGCGGTCGGCATTTTGGTCGGTCGTTTTTTACTGACGACATCGGCAGCTTTCATGTCACTCATATCATGATGTGAATGATCCATTGCCATTTTTTGTCCTGCTGGAATTTCGTTTAAGGTGTAGTAAGCGAAATTATGTAACAATTTGTTTCCGTTTTGATCGGAAATGCCTTTGGCTTTTATTTCATAAATAAATCCTTCTCGTAAATTGTCTACGAATAGTCTAACTGTTTTTCCATCTTCACCTAGCGCAGTTTTTATGATACTTCTTTTTTCCTTTTGGATAATGCCGCTACCATATTCTTGATGATAATTATATGTGAAATCTGTTATAGTATAGTTTTGAACGTTTTCCGCTTTTGTTCGATCAATAGGACGAGTAAATTCTAATTCAAAACCATCTGGTTTCACTTGAATGGTTTTGATTTCAAAAGGTGTTTTTTTATTCCAGACCAATCTTTCTAGTCCAAACATTTCTTTACCTGTGGAGCCCCAACCTCTACTAGTCATACCTACATATAGAGATTGATCTTCTCCCCAGAGTAAACGAAGAATACCTGACTCGAATCCCGATCGAAATGGGAAACATGCACCTTGGTATACACCATTAATTTTTTCTTGAAAAACCCTCATGATTTTACTATGCCCTTGATCACCAACAAGTAATTGACCACTGAAGGGACCAAAATTATCAGGAATGACCACTAAGTCTGACGTAGAAATTCCCATTAGAGTATGTGGAAACCAAACCGAAGGTGGTTTGATACCATCTAGTTCTTTGGAATATTCATACAAAGTTAAACCTTTTGATTCGTCAATATCTTCAATGCTTAGCTTGACCGGTGAATCGGGATCGCTCGACCATTTTAATCCTTGTGGGTGTCCAGCAAAATCACCTTTTTCTAAGTGCGTCATTCGCCCTGAGCCTACCCAGTCTCCTTGATTTTCAGTATAAAAAATATCTCCGTTTTTGTTGAGACCATAACCTGCTGGCGATCTCAAACCAGTAGCTATAGGAGAGACTTTCCCATCAGGTGAAACTTTGATCAACCATCCCCGCCATTTAGATAAACTTTGTCCTCCATCTAACCATCCCAAATTTAAGGTGACCAGCATATCACCTTCTGGTGTGAATTTTGGCCCATAGCTATATTCATGATAATTTCCATGAAGTGGAAATACGACGACAGGTTCATAAAGATCTGCCTTACCATCTTGATTGGTGTCGGTCAATTTTGTTAACTCTCCTCTTTGAGTGGCATAAAAAGATCCGTCTTTCCAGGCTAAGCCTAAAGGTTCATGAAGCCCTCTTGCGAATCGATTGAATTTTGGGTTTGGGCTCGTCGGATTATCGATCAACCAAACTTCGCCTCTTCTTGTACTGACCCCAAGTTGACCTTTATCATTAAAAGCTAATCCACCGACACCCAAGACAATCTCCTCTGGAATTTTAATATCTTTAATGCTGTAATATTCATTTTCTTTTTTTATGATATCAGCCTGGGCTAAGCTATTTGTAACAAAGAAAATACATATTGAAATGCTTAGCAGAAAATTTATTTTTATCGAGTTTTTATTTTTCATTTCTTGTTTTTTCTAATGATTGTAGTAATCACCATTACCAAATAAAATCATATTCGATCGTAGTATCACCTTTTACAGGAAATAAGAGCTCTTGTTTTTTATTAATGTTTCTCAGTATTGGCTCTGGCATATTTTCGCCTAATTTTAAGTAGTATTGTCCACCAATACTATAAAGATCATCCGGCGTTTTTTTAATCGCATCTGCATAAGCGATCCGAAGATACAATTGCTTTAAATTATTTTCTTTAATAGAAAAAGATCGGGTAATCCCATTTTTACTTTGAGCACTTTTTACAACATCTTCAATTTTGGCGGAACCAAAATGATATTTAAAAATTGGAAGTCCGTTCGATTGGATCTGATAACCTTTGTAGTCTAAGGAATGATTTTTTGATTTCTTCCAAGGACTATCTTTTTGAGATAGTTGAGTGAGTGCTACACCACTAGCTCCTTCTATAAAGGCATTAAGTGGATGAGACAATTGTGGTTCTCCACGTTTTTCCCACATATGAGTGACATCTAAAAAATCACCTTTCCAAAGTCTAAGTAAAGACGCTTCTGAAAGATCATAACTATAATTCCAACCAGAGGGTTCTCCTACGGAAATACAATGTGTTCGTTTTTTCCCATCTCGCATGACAAAACTTCTGATCAATTCAGGTCCATCTTTTGCAAAAACAAAAGTAGGTTTCGGTTTTTTCTCCCATGGATTATAAGTGACTTCATTGGGGAAATTACGTTTAAAAATACCAGGGCCTTCGTAGCCGACAAATAATCGATGAATCCATTTATGATGAAAATATTCAATTTTTATTTTGTGCATTCCTTTGTCTAAATTCACCATTCCATAAGAATCTCTATAGCTCTGGAATTTTACAATTAATGAATCATTGACGTATAAGCTAGCACCATCATGACCATAAGTTTTTAACAAATAATCACCTGGAATTGTCACTTGAAGATCTGCTTCAAATTGTATCGCAAAATAATCTTCTAGCTCTCCATTTAAAGAACTTACATCAAGAAAATCAGTTGTGCCTTCATGCACTAATTTTAAACTATCCAAATCGATAGGTAATTTTTTATTATCCTCTGGAATCTGATATCTTTTATAAGTAATGTTAGAAAGTGAAAGGCTATCTTGAGTGTAAGATTTGTATTTGATATTTCTAATGGCAACTGGGCCGTGATCACCTTGGATCATTAAAGGTGCATAGGCCACTTCGTCATCAATTTTAACTGGAGCGGCTCTGGTGGTTCCTTTTAATTCTACATTTTTATGGATTAAGAATCCGTTGTGATAAACGTGTTCGAATTGTGCATTTTTTATTTTCTTTCCTTTTTGATCAAATTGTGGTGCTCGAAAATATATTTTTAAATGTTGCCAAAGTCCTGGAGCTTTGCTGGTGTTCGTTTTGGTCGGATGACCTTCATATCCTTTTTTCCCTTCAGCTCTTGATTCATCCCATCGTTCATAAATAGAACCACAATCTCGAACCTTCGGATTTTCTACTCCATAACTATCGAATAATTGAATTTCATATCGGCTCTGAAAATAAATACCAGAGTTAGAGCCTTTAGGCATCATAAATTCTAATTCAATTTCTAAGTCTCCATGTTCAAAATTTGTAAAAATGTGAGCGCGTTCAGATTCGGTCTGTTGATTGACCAGAATGCCCTTTCCTTCGGTGAGTTCTATAGCATGTTTGGTTTTTCTATCCGCAAAAATATCACCTACGATCTGCCAATTTTTCCCCTTAGTAGTAAAATCACTGAGATCGCTCAGTTCTATTTTTTGAAATGGAAGAGTAGAGGGGATTTTGTCCTCTTTATTTTCTGTCTCCATTATTTCTTGGCTTGTCTCATCTGATTGACAACTAAAAAGAAATAGGACAAGACAAAGACTAATCCAAAATGCAAACTGTTTTTTCATTGTTTTAAATCTTTATTATTGGAATCGAATCCAATCTATATCAAAGAGATGCTGATTGTTTTCTCCTTTAAAAATAAAATTAAGATGATGGAGGCTTTTTAATTTTCGACGTTTACTCCACTTTATTTTTTTTCTAAAAATATTAAAATTGTTTTTCCCTTTTGTTGGCGTCAATTCAACAACCGCAATTAAGGTCCCGGTTGCCGAACCTTCTCGTATTTCGACTTGACCCTTTTGTTGCACCGCAGCATTTATTTCTACAAATTTAGGTTTTTTCTTTTTTGAAAAATCCACTCGATCATATTGAAGCCAACTTCCGTTCTTAATGTCAGCAACCAACCAATTAGCAGGTAATGCTTTGCTCATTCTTTTTATAGAAATGCCTTCAGAATTTATGGCACTATATCTATCAATATGAATTTTTCTATCTGCAGGCATGTTTCCAATACCTCTAAATGAGGGAATGACTTCTTGGATCGTTCCATCTTCGTTGAATTCTAGATAATCTGCACGCATGGATCGCAACTTATCCATTTTGCTAATATCATTATGGTGATAAAAAACCATCCATTGATTTTTGTATTCCACTACAGAATGATGATTGGTCCAACATCCATCTTTCCATCGTTGCATAAAAAGTCCTTTATAGTCAAATGGCCCAAGTGGATTTTTCCCAGTAGCATAGGCAAGTTCCTCTGAACCACCCGGAGCATGCGGAAAGGTAAAATAGTAAATTCCATTCCGTTTAAAAAGGAAAGGACCTTCTTTATATTTTTTGGGTAATTTTAAAATGACTTGTGGCTCAGAATCAAGTTCAATCATGTTGGGTTTTAATTTGGCGCAATATAATTTTTCACCACCGCCCCAATAAAAATAGGCTGCTCCATCCTGATCAATAAATACATTTGGATCGATACCATTTACACCCTCCATATAGTTAGGAAGTACTTCATATGGTCCTTCAGGTTGATTAGCTATAGCAATTCCTATTCTTCTAAAAGCAGAAGAGTCCGTAGGAATATCCGGAAAATAAAAATAATACTTCCCATCTTTTTCAATACAATCAGGTGCCCACATTCCGAATCCATTCTTTTTGCCCCAAGGCACATCCGTTTGGTCAACTATTTTTCCATGGTCTACCCAGTCCACAAGATTTTCAGTAGAATAAGCATGATAATAGGGCATACAAAATCCATTATTTCCTTCGCCTTCTTTACAAGGGATATCTACAGAAGGAAATACAAATAATTTATCGTTCATTACTCTCGCAGTTGGATCGGCTGTATACATGTGAGTAATGAATGGATTTTGAGCTTGCACCTGTAAAATGAATAAAAAAAATAGAGAAAAGAAGATTGTTTGTTTCATACACAAAAATCGGTTTAAATTAGAATCATCTCCAAATAAGAATTGTTTAAATGAAAAAACAGTTTTATATTCTGCATTCCTTATTTGGAAATAAGCCCGTTAATTTGAAAAAGTGAATATTCCTTAGCTTAACTTTCTTTTTCATAAGAAAAGAAATGATTAATTTTAGTGTCCTTAAAAAGTGTGAATTGTAAGTTCTATAAATAAAACTATAAACTACTAAGTATAAAGAATTTGTCTCTCTCTTTTTATCCTAATAAAACATACGTGGTAGGCTTCTACTCAATTCTTTCAATAGGTGAGGTAGATGAAATCTAATTTTAAATTCTAATTAAAATATAATATAAATGAAACGAATCTTCTTTTTTTGTCTGGCTAGCTTTTTTTTGTCAAGCTCTTTAATTGCACAAAAGAATATTGAATTATTTGTTTTTACTAAAACAGATGGCTATCGACATAAGTCCATTGATGATGGCGTAAAAGCGCTTTGGAAAATGTCTTTAGAAAATAATTGGACGGTTACCTTCTCGGAAGATTCTTCTCATTTCAATTCTGCTAATCTATCTCGATATAATGCAATCATTTTCTTGAATACTACGCTAAATGTATTAGGTGAGGCCCAAGAACGGGCATTTGAAAAATATATCAATAATGGCGGTGCTTTCGTTGGAATTCATGCAGCTACAGATACAGAATATGATTGGGAATGGTATGGCCAAATGATTGGAGCTCGTTTTAAAAGTCATCCAGCAACACAATCAGCGACTTTGAATGTACATCATAACTGTTCGCATCCATCCGTGGATCACTTACAAAATAAATGGGAAAAAGTCGATGAATGGTATAATTTTAAAGAACCTGTTCCGTCGTATGTTAATGTATTACTTGATTTAGATGAATCTACTTATGAAGGAAAAAGAATGGGGATAAATCACCCGATTGCTTGGTACCATACTTTTGAAGGCGGACGTATTTTTTACACAGGTTTGGGGCATACGCCAAAAACCTATACGGATTCTCTATTTTTACAACATCTAAAAGAAGGGATTCGATGGGCTACCGGATTGACACATGTGCCTACGCCTAAGGAATGGACAAATTTATTAGATCAGAAATTGACGCATTGGGATAAATTTATGGGGGTACCTCATGTGAGTGTAAAAGGTATTGAGGGTTTTGAAAAATCAGAAAATGTACATGTTGGAAAATCAATGGGACTCAATCAGGATGTAAAAAACGTTTTTACCATGAAGGAAGAAAATGGAGAACAAGTCCTTCACGTAAGCGGTGAAATTTATGGTGGTTTAACGAGTAAACAAGAATATCAAGATTATCATTTAAAATTAGAATACAAATGGGGCGAGAAAAAATGGGAACCTCGTCTCCAACAAAAGAAAGATAGTGGTTTGTTATACCATTGTACAGGTAAGCATGGTGCTTTTTGGAATGTTTGGATGCGTTGTTTAGAATTGCAAATTCAAGAAGGTGACACAGGAGATTTTATTGCTTTAGCTGGTGCAAATGGAATGACTCGTACCCAAAAAACAGCAGATAATTTAAACTATAAATTTACCCTTGATGGAGAATGGTGTGGAGTTGGCGATCATTATAAAAATTGGGCTTGCGCCAAATCTACGACTCATGAAAATCCAGCCAATGAATGGAATACAGTAGAATTATATAGCATCGGAGATGACGCGATTCATGTGGTCAATGGACAAGTTGTTAACGTGGTTAAAGATGCCCATATCTTTAAAGATGGATTAAAAATTCCGATGTTAAGAGGTAAGCTGCAATTACAATCAGAAGCAGCAGAAATCTTTTATAAGAATGTAAAAATTCGTGCAATAGAAGAATTTCCATTAAATGTTAAAAATGCGGCAGGTTTATAGTTTGATAAGCCAAAAGCTTATTTTCAAAATTTAGTTGGGTTAAAACCCATTAATTTTATTAAAAAAGACATTTGACATATTAAAAAAAGTAGTCTTTTATTAAGTTTGTTATTGTTAATTTTTTTTACACTAAATATTTTCACTTCAAAAAATAATTTATAATGAATAAAACATCTACAAAATATTTTTTATCACTTTTTGTCTTTTTGCTACTCTTCGGGGTTGTAAATGCGCAAGATTGTGAGCCCATGGGAGATAATCTCCTTGGAGATTCTAGTTTTGATAATGGCCTAGATTGTTGGTCATCTGGTATGTGGGGAGGATCCGTTGGAACCTTTGCAGCTAATGCTGAAAATGGAAATGATGGGATGAATAGTATTCAAATCGACGTGACAGCTTTGGAAGATCCAGTAAATCCGATACAGGTATCGGTGTCTAAAGATGGCGTCGCAATGACGGAAGGAGGAAATTATACCCTTTCTTTTTATGTGATGTCCATGTCTGGAAATGAAGAACTTGTCAATGCAACCATTTTTTCTAATATAGATGGTGTATTTGGACAAGTGATGAATCAGCCTAACCTGGTTTTCCAAGGAGATGGGGAGTGGCATGACTTCTCCTTTGAAGTTCCTGCCATGGCGAGTTCTGGAACTCCTGATTTTTCTCAATTAACGGTACTCATTGGATTTGCTCACAATTTAGGTACTTACTTTTTAGATGATTTATCCTTGGTAGAAATACCAGATCCTTGTCAAGCAGAGGGAGACAACATCATAACAGATGCGAGTTTTGATAATGGCTTAGAATGTTGGACGACGGCAGTTTGGGGAGAATCTATGGGATCTTTTGCAGCTAATGCTGAAAATGGAAATGATGGAATGAATAGTGTTCAAATCGACGTAACCACTTTGGCTGACCCGCCGAATCCATTACAAGTATCGGTTTCGAAAAGCGGTATTGCGATGACAGAAGGAGGAAACTATACACTTTCCTTTAATGTGATGTCCATGTCTGGCAATGAGGAAACTTTTAATGCGACTATCGCTTCCAACATAGATGGTGTATTTGGTCAAGTTTGGAACAAGCCTGGCTTGACTTTTCCGGGAGATGGAGAGTGGCATAACTTCATTTATGAGGTGCCTGCGATGACAAGTTTTGGTACTCCTGATTATGACCAATTGAGCTTAACATTTGGTTTTGCTCAAAATATTGGAACCTACTTTTTAGATGCAGTATCATTGGTAGAAATACCAGATCCTTGTATGACAGTAGGAGACAATTTAATATCTGATTCAAGTTTTGATAATGGGACTGAATGCTGGACGACGGCAACTTGGGGAGAATCTATGGGATCTTTTACTGCTAATGCAGAAAATGGAAATGACGGGATGAATAGTGTTCAAGTAGATGTAACCATGGTGGCTGATCCACCCAATCCATTACAAGTAGCAATATCAAAAGCTGGTATTGCGATGACAGAAGGAACTGACTATACGCTTACGTTTAATGTGATGTCCATGTCAGGGAATGAGGAGACTTTTAATGCCACTATTTTCTCTAATATAGATGGTGTATTTGGTCAAGTTTGGAACAAACCTGGCTTGACTTTCCCAGGAGATGGAGAGTGGCACAATTTTACTTATGACCTTACTGCGATGACCAGCTTTGGAACTCCTGATTATGAGCAATTAAGTGTACTATTTGGTTTCGCACAAAATGTAGGTACTTACTTTATAGACGATGTATCTCTAGTAGAAATACCAGATCCTTGTATGGCAGAGGGCGATAATTTATTTTCTGACCCTAGTTTTGATCAAGGATTAACCTGTTGGGATAGTGGTAACTGGGGATTGGCTATGGCGACTTATTCTGCAGATCCAGACAATGGAAACGATGGAATGAATAGCGCAAAAATTGAAGTAACTGCTGCAAATCCAATGAATGCTTTACAAGCAACGCTTAGAAAACAAGTATTTGAATTGGAAGTAGGTCGAACCTATGAATTGTCTTGGCATATCATGAGTAATTCCGGGGCTGAAGATGCATTTACTGCTACAATCATCTCTGATCCAAATATTGGAGGAGCAGCAGCATGGGGACAAGTGTTCAATGAGCAAGATTTGACTTTTCCAGGAGATGGCGAATGGCATAATTTCACCTTTGAATTTGTTGCAGGTTCTACTGCTGGAAATCCTGATTTTGAAAAACTAAGTCTTCTATTCGGATTTGGAAAATTCGTTGGTACTTATTTTATAGATGATGTAAGTTTGATTTCTGTAGCTGATCCTCCAGGAGAATGTGAATTTTTCGGTGATAACATTATTTCTGATCCAACAATGGATGTTGGTTTATCGTGTTGGACTACTGGATTCTGGGGAGCAGGCGCAGCAGACTTTTCTAGAAATGATGATGTTGGAAGTGATGGTTCAAACAGTATCCAAATTGATGTGACTAGCGCTAATCCGGATAACGCTTTACAAGCGACCGTACTAAAACCAATGCTTACACTTGTCGAAAACCAAGGATATGAATTATCTTTTAATGTGATGAGTAACTCTGGAAATGAAGAAACTTTAATTGCGACCATGATTTCTGATGGAACAACTGGAGGTAGTACCTGGGGACAATTTATGAATGAACCAGATTTGACTTATCAAGGTGATGGTGAATGGCATAATTTCAAAATTGGATTCCCAGCTGTGATTACTGCAGGTGAACCAAGTTTTGATGCCGCTGGATTGTTATTTGGTTTTGCTAGAACTACAGGAACTTTCTTCCTTGATGAAGTGAGTGTGATGGCTGTTGATTCTTTCTCTGTTTCAACAAGCAATTTCTTAGCAAATGAGTTGAACGTTTCTGTCGTACCAAATCCAGTTACACTAGCTGATGAAGCAGCTTTCATTATTGATATGCCTCAATCAGCAGATTTAAATTGGAGATTGACAAACGTAACAGGGCAAACGGTTCGCCATGAAAAAATTAATAAGTTAGCAGAAGGAAAACACAGCTTATCTTTCTCAACTAGTAATTTAGAAAAAGGTGTCTATATCCTCGTTGGACAAACCGATGTAGGGAATTTTACCAAGAAGGTAATTATACAATAACCTTTTAAAACCATAAAAAAATCCCGGATTTTCGCTATGAAAATTCGGGATTTTTTTATGCAAATAACCTAACGAGCACTAACTCATCTTCTCCAAAGCCACGTAATAAGCGCCTCTAACGGCATCCTTTTCATCATAAATCCAAGTATCTAAATCAGCCTTTCCTTTTTTCAAATCTAATAAAAATTCAAAATAAGTATCATCAATAGCTTTGGAAGATTCCAAGGATTGATTTTGGAGCTTTATCTTCGCTCGATTGAAATTTAAACCTAAACCTTTCAAATAGGGTTGACCACCCTCTATTTTATCTCCTTCGTTTATTTCATTCTTAAATGCTTGATTTAGAGAAGGAGGCCAACGATAAAGACGTACCCGATATTGACCATCAGACTCGACATCTAACCACCAAGTCCCGTTGTTTATTTTACCTGCTCGAATATGTCTTTGATGCCAAGGTGGATCTTCATTGGTATGCCAATCATGGGAAGTCAGCAAAGTTGGATTTTCTATTTTAGAACCCAAAATAATTCTGTTTTCTATCAATATATCTTCTTGGATAGAAGCCCACCAAGATTCGTATCCTTTGGATAATCGTTCGGCAATATCTTTGTGATCTTCGATAATGTTTTGTTGTTGTCCTGGATCAGTCTCTAAATTATATAGTTCCTTATTGTTGATCAATCTCCATTGATTTTGCATGACAGCGGCATTTTTCCACTTTTGTGGAAAGGCATTTCTTTGAGTATCAGTGATCACAATTCTGTCAGCGAGTGGAGCTTGTTGTCCGTCTTTTAAAAGAGGAACAATGCTCATACCATCGAATTTTTTACTTTTTTGCTCTAATCCTAAAATATCCAATAAAGTGGGTAAAAGATCAGTATAAGAAATAAGTTGATCGAAACTATTATTTTTAATTGAGGTGTTTTCAGGAAAACGAATAAAGAGTGGGACCCGATGACCTCCTTCATATTCAGAACCTTTTTGACCTCGCATGTTGGCATTGTAACCTTTGGCAGCCAATTGGTTTTTGTCAAAAGATGCGCCAGCAGCAGTTCCATTATCAGTCATGAAAATTAGAATCGTATTTTCTAAAAGTCCTGATGCAGCCAATTCCTTTTCAAGTTTTCCAAAGTTATCATCAATATTGGTGATTTGACCATAGAAATTTGGATTAGGCACCTGTTCATTATCTTTATAAATATCAATATACTTTTGTGGAATGTGATGTGGACCATGAGGTGAGTTAGTACTGATATAACAAAAGAATGGTTTATCCTTTTTAGCAGCATTGCCCTTGATAAATTTCAAAGCTTCATCGAACCAAACATCGGTGCAATATCCTTCGTATTTTTCTGCTTTCCCATTATGGAAATAAGTATCATCATAATAATCGTTATTCCAAAAATCTGGTGTTTGACCAACACCACCACCACCATGAATGATGACTTCGTCAAAGCCTCTATCTTGCGGTCGAAAAGGGTAATTATCACCTAAGTGCCATTTTCCAAAAATCCCTGTTTGGTATCCACCTTTTTTTAGGTAACTAGCAATAGTTGGAAAAGAAGTTCCTAAGAATGAACGACCGTTTACAGTATGCCAAGCACCAACTCGGTTGCAATGCATTCCAGACATCAATCCTGCGCGAGTAGGCGCACAAGTTGTTCCAACATGAAAATTGGTAAAGGATACACTTTCCTTGCTAAATTTATCTAAGTGAGGCGTTTGGATATAAGGATTCCCGGTACTACCCAAATCACCATAGCCTTGGTCATCAGTCATAATAAGAATGACGTTCAAGGGCTGGTCAGAAGTTGTTTGCTCTGAGGCTTGCTTGTTGCAACTCAAAAATGTCGCAACCAATAAGAGTGTAAAGAAATATTGAAAATGATTCAAAATGGATTGTTTTTAGAAATGAATAAAGTGGTTTAGAATAAAAGTAGAGCTAAATGATTTCGTTTGGTATTTTGGGTTAACCCAATTCATTTACTTGTTAAAGCAAAGTACCGATATAGGTATCGCGTATAAAAACACCGTCTAAATGCTTTAGAGGAAAAGAAATCATAAAGAGCCATAAAATATTGTGAAAGCTATTTATTTTTTACCAATATATAACTTCTTATCCAATCATAATAAGTTGTGTTGATTTCATCATTGTTTAATTCTTCCAATGTAGGAGGATCTTCCCAATCATAAGTCTCTGTGACCAAATGCATATACATCGGTCTGTTGAAAGGTTTTTTTGGATT
>CAYTVR010000189.1:0-14205 GCA_964441245.1 uncultured Saprospiraceae bacterium
GCTCCAGAACTGTACATAGTAGCTATGGGGGTATAGAATTTGTTGGTGATTGTCTTTGTTACTATTTTTAAATGATTAATTGACGATGAATTGGATTATCATCGCCTCCAAGTTGAACTATATAGATTCCTTGATTCAAGTCAGAAAAGTTGAAACTCAAATTTAGTATACTTTGAAATTTGCGCAATTTGATTAATCATTAAATTCCTGTCCTATCAAAAATTGGATATCCTGCTACTACTGAAGCAGCATACCTTGTTTAGGAAATCTGATCACATAGGATTGGTAAATAATAGGGAGAATAGAATAATTGAAGTTATTTTGTTTTTTCATTTTGGTTTTTTTGACGTATTAAGAATCATGTATCATTGGGGATTTTGTATAGAGAACTAATTTTAACTTTTCTTATCGATTATGAAAATAGACACCGTGTAAGGAATAATCTACCCAAATTGCAATCTCGAATGTTCGAAAATGAGATGTAAAAATAAATCCATTTCGTATGCGTATTTTATTATTTAATCAACATCTACATAAAAGTTTTTATCCCAATTTTATAAAGACTTTTTTTAACGACTTATGTCGCTTAAAGTTACATTTTTTTTCTTTACCACCAAATAAAAAACTCCATCAACTCTTCCGCCGCTTTCGATTCATTTCTAGAATGGCTTTTTCAATGCCTGCAGGAGTGAGTGGAAACATCGGAAATATTCGCTTGATGGTAGAAATAGTAATAGAGCTGGACCAATAACGTTCTCTACTTGGATTCAACCAAACGGCTCGCTTATAGGTCTCGATTATTTTTTTCCAATCTTGAATACTTTGGTCGCCTAATTCATAAGGTGCCATATCCGCATCACCCATGATGAAGACAGAATAGTTTTTGTCCTCACCTAGCATTTTTTTGATGGGAACAAATTTAGTCCGACGAACATCGGAGAAAGCGCCACCGTAAATGGTATTGTGGTAATAGTAGGTTTTGAGATCATGTGCAAAGCGTGTCTTCATTTTTGAAAACAGTTTTTGTACAGATTTCACGTAAGGAGACATAGAGAAACCTCCATTATCAATCATCAATATGACTTGTACTTTTTGATGAATTTTCTCTTTGACTATAGGTAAATAAATACCGCCGTTTTTAGTTCCTTCTTTGATGGTTTTGGGAATATCTAAGATGATTTCAGTGCTCGTATCTTCTATTCCTTTTAAGACTGCCAATGCTGCATCGATGTTATCATCTTTTAAAATGGCGTTGACATCCGCTGGAAAAAAACGTCGATCATTCATCACGGCTCTAGCCATTTTTCCACCACCGCTTCCTCCTACTCTGATGCCTCCCGCTGCTGCTCCGCCATTTCCGTAAGGAGAAGTACCACCCTGCCCTATCCAATGTTGGCCGCCATAATGTGCTCCCTTTTGTTGTTCTGCAACTTGCTTCATTCGACGGATTAATTCATCCAATGAGATATTACTATAATCAGCCATTTGATCTATTTGAGGTGGTGGTGCTTCCCCATCTTGAGGTCGATCATCGGATATATTTGGATCGTCATTCTTTAGTATATCTTCTCCAGAAATAATCTTTTGGATATCCAAACTTGTCTCATGGATTTCGTCCAAATATTTATTGACATAGTCAAATAAAGAATCAGCTTTTTGATCTTCTTGAAGAAAACGTTTTTTCCATTCTACAAATGGCGTGGAACGAAGAACAGCGGATTCTAAACGCTCACCAACATTTATTTGAATTTCTAAAAAGTATGCATAAAAGGCAGCGGTGTATGGACCAATATCTTCAGGGGCGTTACAAATCAAACCTTTTAATACGACATACAAATCGCCAACGGTAGCCACCAAGTTTCTATCCATGGCTAATCGTAATTTTAGCAATGTTCTGACATCAGCTTTGAGGCCATATTCGCGAAAGGTATGCGGTAGTGAGGCAAACATTATCTTTTGAAATTTCTTCGAACCAACTCCATGTCGGATTCGTTTTTGACCAATACTCCTAGTCCTTCTAATTTTTCTAATTTCGTAATGGCTTCATTTTTTTGGAAGGTATTGAGGTACTTCAACCAATTGAGTAATTCTCGTGTAGAAGGGGAACGTTCCATACCGACATTCCGAAGTTTATAAAATAAATCGATGCATTTAGTGACCAATTCTGCATTGGCAGTTGGATGATGTTTGTTGACAATTTCCATCATCAATTCAGGCGTCGGAAAAGTGATATAATGATAAATACAACGACCTTTAAATGCTGTGGGCAATTCTTGTTCTCGATTAGAAGTAATGACAATGGCAGGCATATCCGCTTCGCTGACTTCAATGACTTTTCCAGATTCGGGAAGGATAAATTTTCGATGACTCAAAGCATATAACAAGTCATTTGGAAATTCTCGAGGCGCTTTGTCAATCTCATCAATCAACAAAACTGAATGAGGAACAGAGAAAGCTTTTGCGCCGGGACCTAGTGCAACATAGTCATCCAAGATTTCCGTATTTCTTCCACCTGTGCTTAGTTTTTTATCCAATCCTTTTTCCTCTCGTTGTGCATTTAAAACTTCGATCTGTGAATCTCTTAGATATTTAACGTGATCAAATCGAGCGACAAATTGTTCTACCGTACTTTTTGATCCTACAGGGAAAACTTCTAAAGGTAAATTGTTGTCTTTTGCGTATTGAATGGGCAATTCAGTTTTACCTGTCCCTGGTTCTCCTTCCATTAATAAAGGCATTCCAAGTACGCGTGACATGTGGAAGGCTTGTGCTAATTCGCCGTCGCATAAATATTTTTCAGATCCCGTCCAAAGTGAAGTATGGGCCATTGTTTATTGATTGATTTAAATAAAAAAAAACTTCTTCGACAAATTCTGTGGACATTCATAAAGTGAGATGAAAAAGCGACCAGAGGAAGCGTTGAATGTCTATACACACCCGATTTGTCGAAGAACCTAAAAAAGTTAATAGAGCATTTTCATGACTAACCAAATAAGACCAGAAATGATCACTAATATTAAAACTAATTTTCCAGAAATTTGCGAGGTAGTATCTGCATCTGATTGTCCAAACGATTTAGAAACATCAAATGTTTCAGATTCAACTGAAGCAGATTGTGGATCGTAAATGCTCATACCAAATTCATGTAAAGTATCAGATATTTCCTCAATAATCTCACTAATGTCGTCACTATGATTTCCTTTCCAATGAGGAATAGATAGTACAATTTGATTGCTGAATAGAGAGATTTGGAATGTAGGAAAATTGAACTCCATTTCATTTCCCTGATCTTCAGATTGGAAATCGAGGTCTTTTGCTCTTAATGCAGTTTTAATCTCGATCATGAGCGATTTTGAAATAAAAAAGTCATCTCCTTCTTTACCTTTTTCTTTCAATATTTTTTCGGCCTCACCTAATTCTAGATGTTCTTTTTTTATGAAAAATAATTCGTAAGCCATGACTGATTTTATAAATTACAATTATAGTCATATAAATAATGAAATTTGCAAAATATTGATCATCATTTCAATAAAAAGATGAAAAATCCATATATTGACTTTAAATGTTGTTTTTAATAACTACATTTTATCGTTAACTACTTTTGAATAAGCCAAACACATGAAAGACACAATATTTGGTATCCCTAATATGGATATGTACTTGGTGGTAGGTATACTTTTGTTTTTTGTATCATTGGAAGTAATTAGTGGATATTTATCTACAACAAAAAGAACTTCTAGCGATTGGATTCAAGAATTGGGAACCTTTGTTGTATTGGGATTTATTATCAAGCCATTGATTATTCTCACCGTGTTATTCTTGGGACAGCAATTTTTACCTGATTTTCAATACCTATTGAATGGTCGTAACTTTTGGTTGTTGCTCTTTTTATTTCTTCTTTTAGAAGATTTCGCTCAATATTGGTATCATCGATCAGCTCATGAGTATGATTTTTTGTGGAAACTACATCGACCGCATCATCAAGCAGAAGAAATGGGCTTTTTTGTTTCTTATCGAAATGCAGCACTTTATTATATTTTGATGCCCAATATTTGGTGGATTGGATTTTTTACTTTTTTAGGTGGAGCCATGGCAGTAGCTGTTGGTTTGATATTGAAACAAGTGATCATCATCAGTTCTCATAGTACCTTACATTACGATCAGTTATTGTATCGATATAAATTTCTTGATCCTGTAGCGACCTTGGTGGAACGTATTTTCATCACTCCAGCTTTTCATCATGCCCATCATGGAAAATCCAAGTTAGATGGTATTAGCGATCCGAATGGTAATTATGGAAACATGTTTTCTATTTGGGATCAAATGTTTGGTACTGCTTTTTTTAGCAGAAAAGTACCTCTTGATTTTGGCTTACCCAATGATCCAAAAGAACATTGGACCGCTGCCTCTTTCTTCCCCGTTGTTACTGCTAAAAATCCTGAGAGTGAAATTTCAAAGGGATATCGAAAAACAAAAACAACTCGCCGAGAACCCAGCTCAGTAGAATTAGTAAAAGGTCAAAAGTATCTTTATTGCCAATGCGGTTATAGTAAAACACAACCGTTTTGTGATGCTTCCCATCATGGAACAAAATATAAGCCATTACTTTTTGAAGCAAAGAAAACAGGAATGGCTAGGTTATGTAATTGTAAGTTAACAAAGTCAGGACCTTTTTGTGATGATTCGCATTTAGAAACTTAATGCTGTTCTCTTTTCTTTATCCAAATGATAAGTCCCATAATAATGACGGCATTCAGAATAACTAAAACTAGTATTCCAATTTTTGATTGTTCAAGGTAAGTGACCGAATCTAGCTTATCAAAGTATCTACCTTCTTCATTGTATTCATAAGCATTTCTTTTTAAGTAAGACCCTATTAAAAGTATTTCAATTAGAGCGCATAAAATGAGGGAGAAGTATTTAACTCTTGTCATCTCTTCATATTGATAATTTTCGATATTCCAATATTCGCTAGCATAAAAATGCCCATAATGGAGAAAATAAAGTATCCTAAAAGATAGTATCTTTTGAAGATCCACAACACTTAATTTCCAAAACCAATTACGCTAAAAATACTATTGTTATATATTTTGTCATCTATATTTTTGATGATCTTATTACAATAGAGAATATGTCCAGAGAATTTGCACGCGTGCGCGCGTACATGCGCGCGCGTTTACAAAATCGCTAGGCATAATGTCTAATATAACAATAACATTTTTAGCACTTCTACATATTTTCCGGAGCTACCACGTTTACCCAAATCCCAGGTTGTTTGGCATTGATCGAATGATCATACATGGCTTCACAGTAAGTCGTTGGTAAATAAAAACGACCTTGATAAGCGGCATTCAATTGAATCCGATAAACCTGTTCCTTATTTCTTCTAATATCAAAATAAGTGTAAACGCGGTCATCTCGGATATCCTGATATTCTGCCGCAGTAGTATTTTTAAAAGCTTGAATACCATCCATTCGCGAATTGTGTATTTCCCAACCAGAAGGAAAAATTTGGCTTAAAGCCATTTCCTCATAATCTATACCTCGTTGACCTGGATTTTTGATTTTTATTTCTGCAATAAAATCAGTTCCCTGTCTAATACTTGTTGGATCAATTTTTTTACCATCCATGCCTTTATATTCGACGTCCATCGCCAAATTATTCTGAGCGGCTGTTTGATCTCCAACAACTGGTTGACCACTGCTAATGAATCTCGCAAATAAAATATTTTTTCCTGTATTCGTAATAGAAAAGGAACGAATAGCATTCGCATCCATTGGAATTTCAATTTGCATGATTGGGCTTTGAGAGCCTCCGTCAACACCTTGTTGGTTGCCTAGCTGGTATTTGAAACTAAACTGATCGCCCGCTTTAGTATCGCCAACAAATTTGCCAACAGCTAGTAAACAATAACTTATCGTATTGGTACCATACCACCTATTTTTGCTCAATTGATCGGAAATAGTTCGCACCATGACACCAGCTTCCGATCTATCGCCCAAAAGATTTAGCGTTTCTAAAATCATCGCTTGATCTCTGAGTGGTGAACCATAAGAACCAGATAGTTCTTTATAATCATCTATCTCTGTACCTAATTGCTTGACTATTTTTTCTGCAACATCCGTTTTCCCTCCAATAGCATAAGCTGCTGCCAAACGCCATTTGGATTCTTTAGTCAAGTTTTTCATTTCTAACATTCGATTCATGGCTCCCCATTCAGGAGCTTTAGCGAGGGCCAAGGTATATAAGATTGAACTAGATCCCGACTTCGATAATAATAGCGATCATCGGGTTGTGCTTGTCGCCAATTTCTGGCAGTTTTGGCTTGTGCCTTTTTCCATCGATCGATCAAATTAGGTGGTAAATTATAACCCAATTTTTGAGCTTCTAATAAAAAATGTCCTGCATAATTAGTACCCCAATCTGAGGCATAATTACCACCTGGCCAATAAGAGAATCGGCCTGATCCAATTTGAAATTGTTTGATTCTTTTGATGGTCGCTTTGATATTATCACTCACTCTTCTTTTTTGTGATTCATCCAATTCTAATAATCGATCAACATATAATTGAGGGAATCCTGAAGAGGTAGTTTGTTCGATACAACCATGAGGATATCTTAATAAATATTCCATACGTCGCCCTAAATTTAGAGGAGGGATATTAGATAATTCTAAAATGCCTTCATTCGTTCCATACATACCTAGCGCTTCAAAATTTTCACTCCAAATGCCGTTTGGATCTAATGTTTTATCGAGCACTTCAGTGACTCTTGGATTCGGATTTCGAACCTCAATTTCGATTTCTTGGTAGGCCCTCTCTCCTGCCCCCTCGGCGGTAATTTTGAACTTGGCGACCCCAATATTTTCTTTGACTTGTAAATCAAAAAAGACCATGTCATCTCCAGGTTTTGCAAAGCTAATGCTCCGTGAACTACCTCCCAAAACATCCACTAAACCGCTTTGTTCTTCAACAGTCACCGTCACATTTTTGACTTTGTCTTCCATTGCAAATACATTGACTGGAAGGCGAAGTGTTTCTGTCGGTCCAAGGACTCTAGGTAAGGTTGCTAAGATCATCAATGGTTTACGAACGGGTGTTGTTTTTTCAGCTGATCCATAAGCTCCATTGTTGGAAGCTACGACCATAGTGCGGACAGATCCTACATAGTTAGGGATCGTTATTTCATGTATATCTTTTCCTCCTTTTTTAAGAAAAAAAGGTCCTAAGTGTTTGACAACTGGTTTGAATCGATTGGCATTTTTCTTTGCGTTTGCTGGATTTACTTCCCCATCACCTCCAATGCTGAGTACTCGTTCTAATTCGCCGCCATAAGCTCCTAAAACTTGATTGTATAAGTCCCATGTTTTCACCCCTAATGCTTCTCTAGCATAAAATGAATTCCAAGGATTTGGCGTCTTAAATCGCGTCAAATCGAGTAAGCCATCATCGACTAAATCAATGGTATAAGCCATTGCATTTCCGTCTTTTTCAGTGACTTGAATTTTGACTTTTTCTTCTGGTGCCAAGACTTCAGCCATTTTCAGAACAGGTGCTAATTTCGTTTTTGGATCTTCTACCTTTATCGGAATGACTCCGTACATTCTCATAGGCAAATCATTTTTAGCTTGCCCATGAGCTTGTATCAAAGTGACATAAGCATACACATTAGGTGACATCTCTTTTGTCGCATAAAATTGAAATTTATTTTCACCAGCTTTGGCATCTTTCCAATAGCTTTCGATAACTCGCGATCCACTTTCTATAGAAATCAGACAACGTCCGTTTTCAGTAGCGGGAACCTTTAGTTCTACTGTTTCTCCTACGTTATAAACGTCTTTGTTTGAAGTGAAATTAAGCATCGCTGCCGCTTCTCTATTTTGTCCTTTTCCATCATTCCAAGGATAACCTGAATAGAAATAATCGCCAGTACAATGTCCTGATTCATCATCACAAACTCGAACTAAATAACGTCCCCAATTATCTACCGTTAATCGCCAAACTCCTTCTCCTTTTGAGTTCGTTGTTATTTCTGCTTTTTCCAATGCACCATAGTGTGTGCTGGTGTTATATTTTGATTCTTCACTTCCATTGTTTCTGTCCCACCACCATCGCCAATTGACTCGATAAACTCCCATTTTTAGTTTTCTTCCCTTCAAAGGATTGCCTTCTTTATCTACTGCCACCACTTCGATTTTTCCTTCTTTTCCGATGCCAAATCGTTTTTGATTATAGCTGTTTTTGGGTAAGAAAATACCAGTGTAGGATTCAAATGGATGATATTCCATTCCAAAGTTGTCAATACTAAAATCTCCACTTTGCTCAAAAGCTCTAGATTTGAATTGAGCCCTTAACTTCCCGGGAGCAGCATTACTTACATTGATCGCCGCTTTTACTTTTGCCGATCCACTTGGATCAACTTTTCCATCAAAAATGACTTGAGGTTCTGCAGAAAACGATCGAGCGGGATCATCAAAAATATACTCTTTAAATTTATTAAATTTTGTCTTTACAGATTTTACTTGCACTTCTACCTTTGCGGCTAAATTTTGCGCAGGAGCGCCATGTAACCAATTGACTTGAAGATTACCTTCTAAATTTTTATCTGCTACGGATAAGGTTTCTTTCCCAAAATCAAGATTGACTTTTAATCGATTAGGTTTGATGGTTTCAATTTTTAGATTTTTACTAAAAGTGGCTCCACCAGCCTTTACAACTGCGCGCCAATTTCCGGTAGGGGAATCACTACTTGTACTGACGGTCAATGGATAAATATTGCTGACATTTTCTGAAGAAGTGAATTTTTGTTGTAATTGTCCACGAGCATCGTACAGTTCAAAATTGATTGGATGATTGGTTGGCAATTTTCCTAGTTTATCTTCCAATACAAAGTTGAGGTATAATGAATCTCCAGGACGCCAGACGCCACGTTCGCCGTAAATATATCCTTTCAATCCTTTTTGATTTTGTACTCCTGAAACATCAAAACGACTTAATGATAAAGAACTTGGATCTAATAGACGAAGATATCCTTTTTGCGCGTTATTGGTAGCGACCAAAACAAAAGGTTTCTTCTTTAATAAAATATTAGCGGTTCCATCGCCATCAGCATATACCGTTTCGATCAATTGCTGCGCATAATCGTAAAAATCCAATTGAACATTGGGAATAGGTTCTGTGGTTCGTAAATCAGTCGTTGCTACAAATAAAGAACCGTCTTTTCCTCGTTTAGCAATCAATCCTATATTGGAGGCCAATACATTTTGTCTGACAAAATTTTGTGGACGATAGTAAGCCTTAAAACAAGGATCTTTTCGATGACTATATCGGTAGCCATCATAATATCGATAAGATTCATTCCATATACTTTTAATCTCACCATCAGAACCAACAGCGGCTTCTACGACGGTTAAATCTTCGCTATTTGCGGTCTCCTCCTTTCCACAATTATAGTTGGTGTAATTTTGGCGAAAGCCTATTCTAACTTGATAAATTGCATTTGGATCTTTTTCAATCAAAGGCTTTAAGTCAATGGCATATCTACTCCAATTGCTTAAACTGGCTTCAGGATTTAGGTCGGATAAATCAAATTTCTTTTGCATTAAAACCTTTCCAACACGTTCTAGCTGACGCTGACCTTCTAGTTGATTGGTTTGTAAAAATTGTAGAATATTCCCATCGAATATCTTAAATATTTCAATGTCAACACTATTCAATCCTACGGCTTCAAAAGGAAATATTAATCCTTCTGATTCTGGCATCACGGTTCCGGTTCCGACTAATCTGACCTGAGGTTTCAAGGCTTCGAATTGAAGTTTCCAAAATGCTTTATTGCCCATTTTGGCATTGGCAGAATTTTTTACGCTTGATTGGATGGTGATTTCTTTTTCTCCAGTCAATCTTTTGGAAGGATACACTCGGATCTGATTGCCATCAATGATGTATTTCATGGACCCATTAAAACCTTGAATTTTAATTAATCCGTCTAGGTTTTGTGACATCCGCAAAGGATCGGAAAAATTCAATGCTATAAATTGTTCCTTACCTTGCACAATCTGAGCATTCATTAATTTAAAAACATTGATGGATGGAATGCTGACGTCTTGGCTTCCTTTTTTTCTTAAACCAATAGATTTACTATTCCAAGTCAATTCGACTTTCGATTCTTTAGCTGTTCGAATTACGTTTTCGACATAAAAATTATGATCTAATCCATTTTCATCATGTTCCCATTTGATGTCTAGTTTTTGGCCATTTTGTTTGGCTGTAAGTATGTTTTCTATTTTTTCAGCTTCCGCTAAATCTGAAGTATAGAGTGTCCCTTTTAATCGTTGGATTTTCAAGTCACTAGGATCTTCTGCTTCAAGGCCTGCAACAGTTAAATCCATGAATTGATCTTTGGTCCGAAAATCAAATTCAAAACTATTCGCTTCCTTGGGAACATCTGAAAAAAGCTTTTTCAATTGGACTTTTGCAACATAAGTTGTTTTGGATTCCATCCATTCTGCAGGTTCAAAAATTACGGTTCTATCATCTTCCCAATGAGCGACTCCCTTGATATCAGGTGCAAATTGAAGGACTCCATTTTCTAGTGCATTGCCAATCAATTCCGAATTAATGACAGATTTCGTAAATCTTAGTCGAATATTGGCAGCTTTTGAAATAGTTCCAGAGGTATAGGCGTATAAATAGGAACTGACACTAGGTGGCATTTTTTTGGCCATTCTTTCCTTTTTACAAGAAAAAAGTAGGAAAATAGTAAAGGTAGCAAAGAGCAATGTGATGCTTAAATTGGTTTTGAGGGTTTTGTGAAACATAGTTCTAAAATTTAAAGATGATTCTATTCTACGAATTTGGTAAGAACTTTGTCTATATATATTGAATTATTCAATATCATCGTTTCAAACACAGGTTTGAATAAATAAATAGACATTTTTAAACGTTCTGATAAAAGTATAAATTCTAACGCAAATTCACATTTATTACCATAATTTGTCTTGAGTTTCTTTTATTTGTAGTACCTGAATGAGTATTTGTGGGTAGTTTACGTTTATTCGAAAGAATTGTTTGTTTAGAATCTTAATGCCTTAAATAGAGAAAGCCACATATTTTATATCTAAAATAAAGATTGATTATTTGTCATGACTGATTTTTTACCCTTGTTTCCGCTTAAAATGGTTGTTTTTCCTGGAGAAAAACTCAACCTTCACATCTTTGAACCTAGATACCGTCAACTCATTCGAGAATGCGAACAGAATGGGGTAACCTTTGGTATTCCCTGTTATCTCGATGATCAATTAAGCGATTTTGGAACAGAAATCAGATTGGTAAAGATTGAAAAACGTTTTGAAAATGGAGAGATGGATATCCGAACGGAAGGAGTTGGTATTTTTAAGATCCATGAATTTTATAGGGTGGCTCCGCAAAAATTATATTCTGGAGCTGATATCAGACGTGTTGTTGATCCAACCAGAGGTGACTTTCAAATGAATGCTCAAATCCTGCAAATGCTAGCAGAGTTATTTCAACTTTTAAATATTAAAAAAGAAATTCCTGAAAATAGCTCAAGTTTTCAAACTTATGAAATTGCCCATCATGTAGGATTTTCACTGGAGCAAGAGTATGAATTCCTTTGTATTCCTACGGAAGTAGATCGACAAGAATATCTTCAATCACATCTCGAACGTCTCATCCCCACCGTCATGGAAATGGAAAGATTGCGAAAGAAAGCGCAGATGAACGGACATTTTAAAAATGTGATCCCTCCGGAGGTTTGATGGCTTATCGAATTAAAAGCACTCAATTTTAGTCCCTTCTTTTACACTTTTAAATCAACGATTTCTAAAGTTAAAATAATAGCGTCGTAATAAATCTATTATTCCAACTTAAGAAATCGTTTAGCAAAAATATTTAAGATATCTCCATAAATATTTAATGATAAAAAATCTAGTTTTTCAGTAGTGTGACTTTTTCGCTAGAGATCCAATCTTCTCCTGATATGGAAAGGATATATGTTCCATTGGACAAGGAAGAAGTTTCAATAGATAATTGAGCCTCTGAACTATTTATTATTCCAGATTTAGATAATTGACCTAGGCTATTTATTAGCTTATAATTAAGCGCTGGTGAAGGAACATCATTTATTGAAAAATTAATAGATTGGCTTACAGGGTTTGGAGCTACTGAAAAAATTCCAGAATGATATTCAAGATTTTTAGTAGAAACAGAGGAGGTAGAATTAATGATGAACCGACCAGATATAGGAGCCGCTTCAAGACTACTAATATTTGTTGATTCCACTTCATAAGTTTCTAAGTCGACCACTTTAACTGTATTACTGCTGTGAGCTAAGAGGATGAGTTTCTTCTCATCAGGACTGATGTCAATTCCAACTATTGTTCCACCAATTGGAATAGTTTCGATTATATCAAATAATTCTGTATCATATACGTATAATTCTTCAAGATGCCAATCCATAAAATATAATTTTGAACCATCAGGATGTTGTGTAAGATCAGTATACACTGTGCTTTGTGAAGAATTGGGGGTAGCCGTAGTAAACTCATGTATTACTGCATTAGTAGCTGCATCAATGGTTATCAAATAACCAGCTACTGTAGTCAAGTATGCTTTTGAGTTATCAGGACTGACCAGAATATCATTTGGTCCAAGTCGATTAAGGGGAACAATGTCTACCGAATTTGTTGCGGTTTCTAATACCCCGACTGATTCACCATAATGATTACTGAAAAATACTTTTTCTCCATTTGGGGAAGCGGCAATAGAAGCCGGAATTGGTCCAGTTCCAATAGGATCGGATACAGAAAGGGTATTGAGATCAACAATTTTTAATACACCATCATCTATGAGAAGGACATAAAGAAAGTTTTCATCAGGGCTTAAAGCGATTCCGGATATTACAGCTCCAATATTGATTGTTTCGCTAATGGTATTAGATTCTGTATCGATCACATTCACTGTCCCGTCAGGACCATTTGTAATATATATTTTGCTTTCATCTGAATTGATGGTCATGGCGCTGGGTTCCTTTCCAATTTCAATAGTATTAATAACCGTATTAGACACTAAGTCTACTACTTTTATGGATGAATTTTCAAGAGGGTTAGTACCACTGGGTATATATGCAATTTGTGCCTGTGTATAGTTTACAAAAAAAATGGATACTAGAAGTAGAATAAATTTTTTGTTCATAATTGAATTATTAAAATAATTAAAAATTGGCATTTGATATTTTCAGTATTTTAATACTCTAAAATGATATCTTGCCATGATTCAATTCTATAATCCATTTGAACCTGAAAACGCTGCACACAAAAATATTTTTTTTATTTCTTTCTTAGCCGCATTAAAAGAATTGTAAAAATAGAGCCGAACTAAAGATCAATAAACCAAGCATTCCTCCATAAAATTGAGGCTTGTCAAAAAAGTTTTTTCCCATATAAATCACTAAGATCATAACAATGATATTGACCATACAAATTGAAATTGGCGGAAGAGCATCCCTACCCAATTCATACAAGGCCAAAATATTAAGTATACCTACTACTGCCATCAGTAAGCCGAAGCCCAAACTAAAGCCCTGCCAAAGTTTCCATACATCTGATTTTTTCTTCATCAAATATATTTCACCAGCTAATTTAATTTGATTAGCATTTTGTGAGGATACAAGTTCTTTAAAATGAACCATCGTATGGAGTAGACCCACAATGATAAAGAAGGAACTACCCAGAAAATATAATAATCGTGTGATTTCCATTTTTGATGTTTTTTTAATTAGTGAATCTGATTTTAACTCCTATTTTATTGATTCGTTTTTCTTTTGGATGGTGGCTAACCAGCGGATATTTTTTATTCTCATTGACGAAAGTAAAATAATAAGAACGATATCGATAAAGTAAGCTTAGTTGATTTTGATATATATAATAATGAGTCTCTTCGAATTATAAAGCTCTCTTACATATTTCGCAACATTATTTATAAATTTCTGTTCTATAAAATGTTACTTACGTTTTAGTCAAATAAAACTATTTTAGACACGTTTATATTTCTTCATTTGATTTACAAAAGGTGTACTCGCCATTGTAAATCTACAAAAATTGATATTATGGCAATTAGATTGGGCGATACAGCTCCTGATTTTACAGCAAACACCTCCATGGGAGAAATTAAATTTCACGAATGGCT
>CAYTVR010000190.1:0-14190 GCA_964441245.1 uncultured Saprospiraceae bacterium
TCTTTAATCGTGTATAATAAACCACTCTCTATAATTAATCCATTGCTAAATGGCTGGACATAATCCAAAGAAAAATTACTGACTTTAGAATCGTATTCTAAAAAATCATCTCTGAACTCATTACCTACTTGATAAGCGGCACTCAAATCATTTCGATTATCAGTATAATGAATATCTGCTTCTAAGTAATGATTTTTGTTGGTGAAGATGCGACGATAATTGGCGTTGTATTCTGCACTTAAATGTTCATGTCGGTTGTCGGATAAAAATTGATAATTGGTGAGATCATCTTCTATTCGAGTCGTATTAATAATATCATGCGAATTGTCAGTATAGCCACCAGAAAAAGAGAATTCATTTTTGTCATCTAGAAACCAATCCAAACCCGCTTTTATACTTTTAACTTGACCATCAAATATGTTATCCCCAGACTGAGTATAATTAAGGGCGTCTGAAACTCGACTTCGACTATTTCTGGAATCCGTTTCTCGATCTGAAAAATTTAGGTTAAGACTTAGGTTGACTTTCCCAAGTCCATTGGACAAAGCTAAGCCAGAACGATATTGTTCATTAGAACTTAGACTTCCAGAAACGGTTCCGGAAAATCCTTGTTCCTTTTTCTTTTTAGTGATGATATTGATAATCCCTGTCAATCCATCGGCCCTATGTTTGGCAGATGGTGTCGTGATCAATTCTATTTGTTGAATTTCACTCGCATCTATTTGTTGGAGCACATCCTGTGGTGCAAGTGGCGAAGGTTTTCCATTCACCAAGAGATTAATATTACCAGAACCTCTTAGTTCAATGCCACCATCAATACCCGTTTGTACTTCTGATAATTGATTGATCACTTCTACTGCATCGCCTCCGCCTGCTTGTAAATCCTTTCCGACATTGATGACTTTTCTATCTATCTTCTGTACAACGGAAGTTCGTTCTTCCGTAACCACGATGGTCTCTAAGGTGGTTAAATCACTAGCTAATAAAAATTCCAATTGTTGATTGGCTACTAAATCTATTGTTTTTTCAGTGTTTTGATAGCCAATAAAACTAAGCTGCAATACATACTTTCCTTTTGGTAAGTCCAATACAAATCGTCCGTCGTCATCCGTCGCCGTTCCTTCTACAAAAACCATTTTGGGTGTATTGGCAATAACGGTTACGTAAGGAATGTTTTCGTTAGAAGTCGCATCTAAAACTTGTCCACTTAATTGGATTGTTTCACTTTGTGCATTTGTCGTTATGACAAAAAACAAGCAATAGAATAGAGTAATAACTGTACGTTGTATGGTCATGTAAATCTGACTTTAGATCTTAAAGATACTTATTAAATAACTGGGCGTATTTTACAATTTATTTTTAGGCTTTCGCCAAATGTTACAACCGAAGGGAAACATGGCTACTTGTCTCTCTTTGTAAATCCATTTTTCTTAACGCTTTTTTCCTAAAGGGGCAGTCACGTCGCTTAAGGTTCGTAATTTTTTTCGACTTCATGGCTTGCTATTCTTTTAACCTTGAGTCAAGAATTTAGCGGAAGCGAAAACACACAGATCTAAATATGGTTAATACTATATTATTTTTCAGCCGAAAAAATATATTAGACTTTATTCTAAAGTAGATTAAGAGATCTTAGACTGATTATCAACTACTTGCGAGAGGTCTAATGTCTGAAAATCTAAAATCGAATAATCTCTAATATTAGCTGCCCTTATTCAGGCTTTCCTTTTTATTCTTCTCCCATGCTACTAAACCGTAGCCATCATCATCAGGTTTCAATTTTTTTAAGATTTTATCATAGTGTTTAGCCATATCCATTTGTCCATTAAAATAACAGGCTTCGCCATAAGTGTCTATCAAATTGGCGGAATCTGGTCTATAAATCATCTGCAAATGAGCCAATGCAACTGCTTTTTGGAATTCCTTTTTTTCAATCAATGAATAAACAGCATGATTTAATACCACAGTGTAAATTCTGTTTTCTATAATGAAATTTAATACACTGTCTCTCTTGATTGTGAGTTCTTCATAGCTCATATTTTGAAAATGTTCAGAAAGTTCTTTTCGACTCCAGCCCTGCTCTATCACATTTTGCAGAAAGGAAAGGGAGAAAATTGGAAGCTTTCTTTTTTCGTTTTCATATCTAAAATCATACAACTGCATTGTGCTCTCAACTTGAAGGTTTCGGTCTGTGATGAGTTCATTTACATCGGTTATTCTACCACTATAAATGGTGCCTTTAAATCCATGGTTTTTATGAAGGTCTTGTAAATAAACCATACAGGAAGTAGCCAATAATTTATGCTTAGGGAAATTGAAAAATAAAAAGGTAGCGGTGGGGATATGTTTGTATTCCGATTTTTTGAGATGCACGACTTCTATTGGATTATCTGTATCCGTTAATAAAACGGTGTCAGTAGCAATGGGGATAATGGATGCTGAATATTCGGCGCTGCCCTTATCGCCAAAGAGTTTTCTTTTATCAAAGATTCCAATATTATCAGTTGTAGTTACCAGTTTTGCTCCCTTATCCAGAAAGGGCGTAATCGTCGATAAGCTATGATTATGAGAGTGAGAGTTGAGAATATATTTTATGGGTTTCCCCAAATAAATACTGTCGATAAATGTAATTAGCGGGTTGTCTGTTTGTTCCTCTGTTTCATTTTTTTGGATAGGTACGTAAGGAATTTCAAGTAACACCAGAAAATTGGGATATTCAACTACGGTACAATGAGTTGAATTAATTGCGATGGTCGAGATGTTATTCTCTCCTTTTGTTAGTAGAAAATTTTGGGCTTGCTGTCCACGGATTAATTGGATAAACACAAAGGACATTAGACCTAAAAGAAATAAGCTTTTCGATTTCATAGCTACTTTATTTTTATTAGTTTTTAAATTCATCTAATAGACTTTATTCTGAAATATTTTGTAGGAAGCCCAAAAGTCTTTTTCCCACTATCCTTCGTTGAAGAACCCCTTCTGTAGCTACGGCTATAGGCGGGAACCTTCGCCTCTGCTAGTGAAAAAAAATCCAATTTGTTCTTCTTTACAAAACACTTCAGAATAAAGTCTAATAAAAATACTGGCAATTATAGGAAAGAGTCTAATCCTTTAAAGTGATTAACAATAGGTTGGGAATTCATTAACAATAGTTTGGTGGGCTGTGTTGTTGGGTAGTCTGGTTATTTGACGAAAGTTGGAAAAATAATAGTGGTAGGGTATTCAAAATTCTCATAATTCTAGAAAGTCCACGAAGTGGACAAACCATGAATAGCCCCGAATGAAATTCGGGGTGTTAAAATGAAAGGTATGATAACTACGAAGTAGTTTAACTACTTCGTAGTTACTAAATCGTACCATTCACAACCCCGAATTGTATTCGGGGTTATTCATAGTTGATTCCCTTCAGGAATCTTATTTTAAAATTTTGAACACTCTATCATGGTGATAGGTGCAAAAGGGCATTTAGGCCGCTTTAGATTTTTACCAAATGGACTCATCTGGCATCAGATAAAGATGGTTGGTATAGAAGCTTAATTTTCAACCAATTTCTGTGCTCCCTTTTTTACTTTAAATATTTTGTCAACGATACTTTTTGAGCTTCTAGTTTTTAGGGTAGGAACGATTTTATATTCGGCGGTGATTTCATTTTCGGTGAGTTTTAACTTGAGATAACCATGGTCTCTCATATTGACATATTTCAAATGAGGGTTAACATCCGTGTTACAAATTTTCTTTTCATGAGCGAGGACTTCTTCGTTTGAAGCTCGCTCGTTGGCATTTCCTGAACTAATACTTGTTACGCCAAATTCAATTCCAATAGCACCTGCTCCCGTATTTTTATCATAACTATTAAATGGATCACTCGTGGCTTCAAATGCCCAAGCGGTGTGGGTATCTCCAGTTACAAAAACAATATTTTCAATATTATTTTCTTGAATGGCTTTGGTCAACTTTATTTGGTCATTGGGGTATCCATCCCATGCATCCATGTTTTGGCCGTACCCTTCGTATCCCCAATCGCTATAGGAAAAGATGACTTGATTGCCAAGTACTTTCCAAGTGGCCTTCGAATTTTTAAGTGATGAAATCAACCATTCCATTTGAGTATCTCCAAGCAAGTGATGATCGCTTGAAGTCCTTCGCGGATCAGTCAAACTATCAGGCTGTACGGTTCGGCCTGCTAGTCGTTCATCCAGCATAATGAGTTCTAGCGTATTTCCAAATTGAAATTTTCGATAGTGGTTTTTTCCTTCTCGAATCGGTAACCATTCATAAAATGTTTGTTTGGCTACTGCTTTCCGTTCCTCGTAGCTTCCCTCGTCTTCTTGGTGGTTTTCTGCACCACTTACGTAAGCATTATTGGAGATTTCGTGGTCATCCCAAATATTGATGAAAGGAACTTTTGCGTGTAAGTTTTGTAAATCTTCATCTAAGCGATATTGACTATAACGATCTCTATAATCTTGAAGGGTGATGATTTCGTGGGCAGGAATATTTTTTTTACTGAAGTTTTTGTCTCCGTATTTGTTGGGACCATATTCGTAAAAATAATCGCCCAGATGAATAACAGCGTCCACATCATCTTCTGCTAATGCCGCATAAGCATTAAAATATCCAAACTCAATATTGCTACAACTTACGAATCCTAAATTAATAGGCGTTTGATCTCCTTCAGGTAATGTTTTTGAAGTACCAGTTTTGCTATACTTCTCTAAACTTTTAAATCGGTAATAATATTTTGTTCCAGCTTGGAGTCCTTCTGCTACCACTTTAAAGGTGTAATCTTTTTCGGGGGATGTCGTAGATTTTCCAGATTGTACGATGTTTTGAAATTTTTGGTCGGAAGCGACTTCCCATTCAATGGCAATCTTTTCCATTTGAAACTTAGGCGTTACTCTTGTCCATATCACAAAGCTGTTTTGGTAAGGATCTCCTGAAGCGACTCCATGATAAAAGGGGGCGAGCTCAGGGCTTTGGAGATGAGTCGTGTTTCCTTTTAATAATACCTGATCGGCTACAGGATTAGTTTTAATGTTACAAGCGCTGAAAAGAAGGACAAGCAAAAAGACAAAAACTCTCATGGTAACTGTTTTTATGAAAGCCGAAGATTGTCAATTAAATTGAATTAGTGATAATTTAGAGGTTAAATATTTGTAATTATTGGATGCAAGCACTTCCTAAATCAAAAAAAAACAAGGTCATTTTTCCCATCTACTTTCTCTCCAAGCTTTTCGTTCCGCTTGAGAAAGAAAGGTCCAAGCTATGATTCGGGTAGATTTATTTCCAGTACCCATAGGAAACGTTTTGATTTGCTTGGCTTCCAAATTTTTCAATGAATGATTGATCCTTTTTAGATTGGACTGTTTGGAGACTAAAGTTGAAAACCATAAGCAGTTTTTAGAAAATTGTTTGCTTTCTTTAGCCATGTTTTGAATGAATTGGGCTTCTCCACCTTCCGCAATCAATTCATGGCTAATGCCTGAAAAATTGCGTTGTGGGATGTTTGTTTTTTTTCCTGTAAGGTTCTTTACCTTTCTTCGAGTTCCCGCTTGCGCTTCTTCCAAAGAAGCATGAAAAGGAGGATTGCAGATAGCTAAATCAATTTTTTCTTCATGGTCTATTATTCCTTTAAAAGTAGTGGTCCGATTTTTTTGTAATCTACACTCGACTTTATCTCTAAGCGCTGTATTCGCATCTACAATTTGCTTGGCGGATGCAATCGATTTTGGATCAATGTCAGACCCAATAAAGTTCCAATCATATTCAGTAACGCCAATAATCGGGTAAATACAACTAGCTCCCACACCAACATCAAGACAAGTGATTTGATCCCCCGTTGGAGGTTTGCCATAATTGTTTTGGCCTAATAAATCAGCCATGTAATGAATGTAATCTGCTCTTCCTGGAATAGGTGGGCATAAATTTTCTTTCGGGAATTCCCAATGATTTATTCCGTAATAATGCTTTAGTAATGCTTGATTTAGAAGTCTTACTGCAATAGGATTTGAGAAGTCGATGGAGTCTTCTCCATATTTATTAGGCTTTATATGATTGGCCAATTCAGGTGTAGCGCTTATTAATGCTCCTAAATCATATCGTTCTTGATTTCTGTTTCGAGCATGCAGCCTCTTTTTTTCTTGTTGCGTTTTTTCTTTGGACATGATTTATGATGATTGTTTGATTTGACTTACTGACGTAAAGTCGGGACAGGTTCGTCAAATTTAACTTCGTTTATAGTAAATTGTAAACACCTTGTTAAGTTTTCACCTTATTTAACGAAAGTGAAAAAAAAACTCAAGATGATATGAAAGTGTTAAGCAGATAAATGTGAGGAATTTTAAAGCGTCTGTGATTCTTTGATCGCTAAATAAATCATTATCCAATAACAGTCATTTCGTTTATATTAAAGTCTTCAATGGCACCATCAGTAGCTTTACTATAAGCTGCTATATGATCGTTGTCCATATGGACTTGCCATAATGCTCTGCTTTCCCAATTTTCATAAAACAAAAATAAATTTGGGTTTTCAATGTCTTGGTGTAAATCATAATTAATACAACCTTTTTCTGCTCTAGTGGGAGGGATTAATTTTAAGAGTTCTGATTTTACCAATTCTCTTTTTTCTTCTTTTGCTAGAATGCTGGCTACAATTGTTAATTGACTCATCATGTTGTTTTTTAGTGAAACGGCAGTCAACCGTTTATCGGTTAAATTTCATTTTTAAATAAGACTAATCCTAACCTTCTTTTTTTTGAGCTTAGTATTATTAGTTTTTTCTATTAGGCGGTCAGCCGCTTCAGCATGTACGCCTACATAGGTACAATTTTGTTTGATTTCAATAATCCCAAGTTGTTCTTTTTGTGCTTCCCCTTGTTTGTAAAATAGACCAGCCACATCTCCTTTCGATATTTTATCTCTTCTTCCTCCTGTGATGTATAAGGTTTCCCATTTGACAGGGGCGGGGAGTGTCGCTTTTGGTAAGTCCTCAACTTTAAGTTGGGCGGGTGCAATCTCCTGAATGAACTCTGGAAGTTTGTCTCTTTCCCAGTGCAGGATATAAGCAATGCCTTTGCGATTCATTCGAGCCGTTCGTCCGTTTCTATGCGTGAATTCTTTATTGCGTAATGGAAGGTGATAATGAATGATAAATTTTATTTCAGGAATGTCAAGTCCACGCGAAGCCAAGTCCGTGGCCAGTAGAATTTGAATGGTGCCATTTCTAAATTTGATTAGTGCACGTTCTCGATCTATTTGTTCCATGCTTCCATGATAGCAGGCATGATCAATATGATGTTCATTTAAAAAATCACTTACTCGTCCTAGTGCATCTTTGAAGTTGCAAAAAATAATTCCAGGTTGGTGACCAATAAAGGCAAGTGTTTTTTCCAAAGTTTGCAACTTATCCTTCTCGTGCGAAAGAATAGTTTTTATCGTTAGTTGAGAAATACCTTCCTGAAGGTAGTTGAGAAAAATGGGATCTTGTAATCCTACAAATGCCGGTATTCCTGCATCACTGGTAGCGGAGGTTAGAATCCTTTGCTGAACATTGGGGAGCGTTTCAATAATCTCAGACATTTCTTTATCAAAACCAATTTCCAATGATTTATCAAACTCATCGAGCACAAGCGTTTGAAGATGTTCCAATGCAAACTTATCCCTTCTAAGTCTATCCGCTATTCGTCCAGGCGTACCAATTAGAATAGCAGGCCGACGTTTTAAGTCAATCTTATCAAGCGTACCAGACCGGCCACCATAGACGGCATTGACTTTAAAACCCGATCCCATTTTTCGGATTACTTGTTCTATTTGTTGGGCCAATTCACGTGCAGGAACCAATATAAGCATCTGAATCTCAGCACAGTTCTTATCCAATGTTTCTATTAAAGGTAATAGGAAAGCCAAGGTTTTACCTGTTCCAGTAGGGGAGAGTAAGACTACATCGGATTTGGTTCGTATGGTTTTATAGGCCTCTTCCTGCATTGGATTGAGGGCTGTAATTTCAAATTTTTGGAGGAAGGATTTGATGTATGGATCGTTGGATATTTCTTTTTGATTTTTTCTGTTGGACATGCTTTATTAGACTTTCGTCAAATATAGTAAAATGTACATACCTCGTTGTGTTTTTATGCTGATGGCCTTGTATATGTAATTTGCCTAGGTTCTATTGGACATAAGCCCAAATAAGTAATAGCTATTTTTTATTTGCTTAGCAATAACTTTAAATAATCTTCCCCTGTTTCAGTATCAGTTAACATTTCTTCTTTTTCAACTCCCCATTTTTTTAATATTCCTATTGATATCAAATTGTTGGGACTCACCGTCGCTATAATTCTCCTTTGCCAAACTAATTGGTGTTGCTTAATTAAAGATAAAACCTCAGTTATTATTCCTTGTCTTCTTTCATCTGGGTGTACCATATAAACTATTTCGAGTTCATTGTCACAAGTGTTTTCCGTTTGCTTCAACTCAAGGTGACCGCATAATACTTCTCCCTTATAAATTCCCCATATCCAAAACCACCTTGTTTCTTTCCGCTCATAAATCTCGAATATCTTTTTGAATAATTTTCTTTCCTCTTCATATATCCCGGTTGCACCACCCATAAAAGAGCTTGAGCTTTCATCTAATGACATTTGAATAAATCTATCTTCATCCTTGAGGGTGTAAGCCTTTAGTTTGAGTCTTTTTGTAATTAATTCAGGTGGATACATTTTCTATCTGCTGATTCATATGTTTGTAAGGAGAAAAATACAACTGACTAGTTACGATTTTTATTGGATTTTACTAATACCTCAAGCTACCAACATGTTGCGATAGCAATAGTCAAAAGAAATTGATTTAAAGTCTTTGCATTTGCCGAAAGGCGTAAGATGAAAAACTATACGTAAGTATCTTGTTATAATTTGTCCGTTACTAAAGGAATGACCTCCTTCCCAATTATCTCAATCCCTTCTTTCATTACTTGATGAGATAAACCTACATCCATTTGAAAGTTGAACCTTGAAATGCCGCCCAAGGCTTCACTATGTCTCAATATTTTTTCTGCCACCTCTTTTGGATCACCAATTACAATGGCTCCCTCCTTGCCAATCTGTGCATCAAATTGTTCGCGAGTGGGTGGTTTCCATCCTCTCTCTCTTCCTATTTGTGTCATGGCATTTACATATGCAGGATAAAATTTTTCGATGGCCTCTTCTTTAGTTTTTGCTACATAGCCAAAGGAATGTAATCCGACTTTCAACTCTTCGGGAGCAAAGCCAGCCCTTTCCCCTGACTTGCGATACAAGTCAACTAATGGACGAAACTTATGGGTTTGTCCTCCTATAACGGCTACCATTAAGGGTAAGCCCAATGCACCTGCACGAGCAAAAGAGGCTGCGGTTCCACCTACGCCTAACCAGATGGGTAGTTTGTTTTGTACAGGTCTTGGATAGATCGCCTGCTCTCTAAGTGGAGGTCTAAACAAGCCTGACCAAGTGACCACTTCATGATCTCTAATCTTTAAAAGGAGTTGTAACTTTTCGGCAAAAATCTCATCATAGTCTTTTAGGTTGTAACCGAACAATGGGAAAGATTCAACAAATGAGCCACGTCCAGCCACAATTTCAGCGCGGCCATTAGAAATCAAATCTATGGTCGCGAAGTTTTGAAATACCCTTACAGGGTCAGCGGCACTAAGTACAGTTACAGCACTTGTCAGTTTTATTTTTTTTGTTCTGGCTGCGGCAGCTGCTAAGATTACAGCCTGTGCGGAATCTAAAAACTCCTTCCTATGGTGTTCACCAATCCCAAATGCATCGACCCCCACCTTGTCTGCTAATTCAATTCGTTCCAATAACTCAGCTATGGATCCAACATTTCCTTTTGTATTATATTCTTCAAGATTCGATGGGACGGCAGCGAAACTGTCTATTCCTATTTCCATGATCTGTTTATTTAAATGCTCTGTTGAAAAATTTGAATTTTATTATTTAATTCTTCTAATTTCTGTTGGTCCACAATGGCTCCGTTTTGAAAGTTCCTAGAGAAGAATGGCAGAGAAAAATCTGTGACTATATTCCCTCCAAAGTGTGGCAGTAATTCTTTAGAGATCTTCATTACATTCTGTCCTCCTCTTCCACCAGGAGAGGTGCTAAGTAATAAAAGCGGTTTGTTTTTCCAAATAGTTCGCATATCAATTCTTGAAAGCCAATCAAACAAATTTTTAAAAGCAGTGGTGTAGTTTCCGTTATACTCTGCTAGTGATATGACTAAGCCATCAACCGACGCCAATAAATTATCAAAGCGGATGGCATCCCCATGCATTCCACTTTCTTTTTCCAAATCAGGACTGTACAAGGGTAGTTTATAATCATTTAAATCTGCAACGATGACTTCTACGTCCGTTAGTTTGTGAGCAACATAAGTTGCGAAAGTTTTATTGATTGATTTTTTACTATTGGTTGCGCCAAAGGCGAGTATTTTTTTCATATTTCATAGGTTTTTATCGCGGTTGAAGTATGCATAAAAGCTCAATATGATTGCGGAAGCAGATATAATCGTCATTAGGGTTCCGGGCATAAAGTGTACGAAGCCGCCCAAATCCATAAAGATGAAATATCCCAAATCCGCCAAGCCACCCGTGAGGGCCGCCAGAAAAATGGCATTTTTGTTTCCCTTCCAGACATAGAAGGCACAAATTAAAGTGACAATCCCAATCCAAAATAAATTGAAACCATGTTGTCCTATAATAGCACCAGAAGCAGGAGGATAATTAACGCTAAGCGTAGAAGGGTCAATAGCATCGGCAATTCCACCTACCGCAGCGGTAATGTCTCCACTAGTAATAAAGTACATGGTAATCGCCCCCGCGAAAATGTGGACAGCTCCCCAAACGATCCAAAGAACAGCTGATATTTTTAAAAGGATAGATAAATTTTTCATTTTTATAATTTTGTAGGTTAAAATATTTACCACAAAATTATATCGAAGAAAGACGATATCCATTAATAAATATTAAGACTTTTGGGTATTCGCATTTTTCTTTTTTCTATCCCCTTTAGCTTTACTTAATGCCTCAGGAGTGATACCTAGAAAAGAAGCAATCATTCTCTGTGGGACTCTTTTTACGATATTAGGATAGGTTTCAACGAAATGGTCATACCGTTCTATAGCAGGAGCACTTATCAAAAGGATAATTCTGTTTTGCATAACATTCATCCGTTTCCTAAACTTTTGTTTATTGGCCATTTTTATTTCAGGGTCTTTCATGACGACGCGAACTATGGAATTTTCGAGTGCATCGATAAATAATTGACAGGGTTCATCTGGAAGACAAACATCTGCTACCACCCAATTTTCTGGCGCAAACATGAAAATATGTTCTTTGCCATTTTTATCAATGGTATAGCTTCTAAGCAAACCTGATTCTACCACATAGGTCTTTGTATTTAAGTCTCCTGTCCTTTGGAGGATTTGCCCTTTTTTTACTTTTATTCTTTTGATATCACTCATGATCGCTTGTTCAAAATAGATATTCAATGTTAGTTTTAATATTCTGACTTTCGTCAAATAAAATACCTAGTAAAGTATTTAGTCAAGCCCTAATTTTTTCTGCACTAAAAAAAAAGAATTTTTCAAGCCCAATCCTTTTATATCCAATTTGCCATTAAATTCAATTTCAAAATCATTGCCTAATAGATCTTTTACTTCCTCAGAAATATGAATCTTACCAGGCTCCCCTTGTGATTCAAATCTACTTGCAATATTTACAGCCGAACCCCAAAGGTCATATGAAAATTTACTTTCCCCAATGACACCTGCAACCACCGGCCCAGAATGCATTCCAATTCTTACTTCAAGATTATATTTTTTCAAATAACCTTCACGGACGAGTTCCTTTATTTCCAGCACAAAATTAGCAGCATCCAAATAGTGTTGAGGATTGGGTTTAGGCAAGCCCGCTACCGCCATGTAAGCATCACCGATCGTTTTGATTTTTTCGATTTGATATTTCTTAGCAATGGTATCAAAAGCAGAAAAGAAATCGTCCAACATCTTAACCAAGTCTTGTGGTGCCATCCGATCGGCATATTTGGTAAACCCAACGATGTCAATGAAAACAACAGTAACTTCATCAAAATAATCCACCACCTCAGATTCTTCTTCTTTTAATCTTTCTACAATCAAGGCTGGAAATATTTTAAGTAGTATATTATCTGATTTCTTTCGCTCTATTCTTAAGTTATTTTGAATCGCTGTATTTTTTTGGAAATAAATAAATGATACCATCATCGACGCCACCAAAACCGTTATCAAGTCACTCAAATTGAGTTCATCAATAGCTTCTTTATCTAATTCCAAAAAAGGGTCATAGTGATGAACCCAATAAAGCGCAATGGAAAATAATACCGCATATAGCGCTAAGTATCTGAAATAACTCATTCTTTCTTGATGAGTGAAAACCAAAATCATTCCCACAGGGAGAAAGACTAAACCAAAAATACTTACGGATTCTTTCCCAAGAATGATAGTCGGCATGGTTATAATAATGATGCTAACTACGATCATTATAAACCGATAAAGTTTAAAATTCATTCCTGAAAAAAGAGAGAGAAAAAATAAAGACAGTAGAAAAATAGCATACCCAATCTGTGAATAACTTAAATAGATAGCCCCATGATCTGCATAGAGAAAAATCCATGGAATTATGGCTACCATCAACAGTAAGTTGATCATCTGCAATACAAAGAGACTCCTTTTTTGTTCATCATCAAGGTGGGGATAAATTTTGTCTATTTTCGTATTTATGAAGCGGGATAACAATTAAATCCAGATTTGTTGAAGTTATTTAATAGTATGCTTAGAAACGAATATACTTATTAAACAACGTCTTTTATTGAAAACAGGAGTTATTGTTCTGACTGGCAATTTGAGCAATCAATAATCAGAATACTCAGTTGGAAAAAGAAAGATGATATCAGCATGAGAAACATTATTATCATACTTAGACATAGCAATTAATTCTTTCCATTCTGGTGCATCAAAAAATGCTTTCCAAAGATCGTCCCGAGTGGCCTGATCTGAGAAGGTCGTCATATACATAAGGTTAGGCATTTGTGCTCCAGAAATTACATCGGCATAAAAAACGGCATTAAATCCTAGTCGATCAAAGAGTTTAATCTCTCCTCCTGCATTAAACATGTCTACCTTGTTTTTGTAATATTCCTCAGTTGCCGATTCATAACTTCGCAACTCATATATCCTTTCTTTTCTTGGGCCATCCAATTTTGATGCTTGCATGATAGGCATATCAGAAAACGCTTTTAATAAGTTGGACTCAATGCGTTCATAAGGCGGTTCTTTATAAGACGCTGTGATATAATTATTTCCCGCTTTTAAATATTCTTGATCTTCATTAAGTTTCTCCTCAAGGGTAAGAAATTGATCAATGGTTTTGAAAGGCGTGAGGACATAGGTTTTTTGAATCGTATCGCCTTCATTCAATTTAAGTTTGAAAACACCGATATCCTTAATGCCTAATTTTTTCAAGCTAGGCAAATAAGCATCCTTAAGGTATTGATCAGTGGTAGCTACCTGCGCATCTGATTTGAAAGTGTAAACTTTGAGTTGATAATATTCTCTATTGGATGAGTCTTCTACTTTTTCTATAGGCGCAACATTTTCACAGTTCATCAAGGAAAGGGTGAAAAGTAATAGGAGTAGTACTGTAGTTTCTTTCATTTTATTTACGGGTGTGAAGGTTTAAGAAAATAGACTACTTATCAGTTTTTGACTTTCAAATATAGTCAAATAACAAGGAAGTTATATGAGCTAACAATTTAGGGGTATTTTTTTCGCTTTCGCTAAATTTGTCCTGAGCAGAGCCTGTTCTGAGTAAAATCGAAGGAAAGGGTTCAGAGGATCTATTTGGCGAAAGCCTAAAAATGAAGTTTTGAAATGCACCCCTAATTTAAGGGTAAGGTAGCCTTGTTCATCATTCTAAAGAGCTATTTAGGGAATTGCAATCTAATGAATTTTAGCTAGCCTAATACACTGTAACAAAAGAGCTTTTAATTTTTCCAGTGTTGTTGAATAGGTGACAGACGGCGGACGATTCAGGCTGACCGAGAATGTGCGATTTGCTAAATCTTGCAGATTTAGTAAATCTATAATAGGCTAAAAATCAACAAACTAGATTTACTAAATTTT
>CAYTVR010000191.1:0-14152 GCA_964441245.1 uncultured Saprospiraceae bacterium
AAAGTATGGCTAGGATTGATCTGAGTGGAGGTGTTCCCATCGTCAAAATCCCAAAGGATACTATCCACTGGTCCTTCAGAATTATCTGTAAAATTAACAGTCAATTCTTGACAGCCACCATCAGGAGTAAAGTCAAATGATCCAGGAAGTCCCACCTGAATGTAAGATTCTTTTATCAAGGTATCAACACAATTGGTCTCACTATTCTGAGCAATAATTCGAATATCATATGAACCTGCTACTGCATATTCAATAGCAGGTGGATTAGTTCCTACAAATGTTTCACCATTGCCAAAATCCCATTCATACACAACATTAGTTTCCGAATTTAGATTGGTAAAACTGACTATAAAAGGTAAATCACAACCAAAGGTATCATCGGCGATCATCATAATTTCAGGATCTGGAAAAACAGTAATGATGTTAGATTTGGTGATAGAACCTACACAATTATTTTCATCGCGTAAAGTCAAACTCACGGTATAAGATCCTGGAAGATCATACCTACTAGATATTTCTGTCAAAGAACCATCATCTAATACGACACCTGATGTTCCACCTAGTCCCCAAATCCATTCTGTAATGGTTCCATCCGTACTTTCAGACATATCAATGAATTCCACTTCAAGTGGAGCACAACCTTCAGATTGAGAAAGAGAAAATAAAGGGGTTGGACTTTGTAAAACCTGAATAAAATCTGCTTTACAATTGGTATCACTATTTCCTTGATCATCTGTTACCGTTAAACAAATTTCATACAATCCTGGTGTCCCAAATATTCTCCCTGGATTTGGGTTGGAAGAACTCACACCACCAAGATTCCAAGACCAAGTCATAATTTCTCCAGCAGTGGAAGATGATTGATCGGTAAAAGAAGCTTGTAAAGAACCACAACCAATGCTTTGATCGACAGAAAAATCAGCAGTAACTTGGCCTGTTGCAAAAGACCAACTTCCTAGCAAAAAGCTAACAAATAAAAATAATGAACGCGTGTGTGGCATTGTAAATTATGGTTTAAGGCTTACCCCAATAGAGATAAGTTCATCATCAATTAAAATGACTTCATTTTGATCTCTATTGGCCTCAGGTATATCATATCCAAGGCAAAAAAGAGACTTGCAACAGGGGAAACACAAATACATATTCCAATAAAAAAATGCTTTGATCGCAAAAGCAATACATGAAATTATCATGCAATTTTATCGGTTATAGGATATTGGTTTAATCCAGTATGTTTTGGAAAACTAAACAGAGGTTTGACTACTTTTGGATGGGTAAAATACCTGATCAAGTAATCGAATGCAAAGTTAACTATTTTTTGACTGATCTTAGTATAAAACAAAAAATAAATAATTTTTTATTATTTGTTATTCACACATTTGTAATATAAAGAAAACAGTTGAAAATAAACAATATTTTAATCTAGAAAAGCAACTGAATTATTTTTCCTAATTTTAATTTCCTATTTCTAAAACAGATTAACTTTATTCTCAGTAGAGACCTCCTATCACAAATTCAACAGCCATGAAAAAAAGGCATTTCTTGCTCACCATTCTTTTTATCTCATTGGCTTATTTACTTTTCTACCCTACGCCAATGACTCCAGTCAAGTGGATACCTCCAATCGATCAAGGATTTGTAGACGCTTTTCAGCAAAATGATTACTTGGTATCTACTCAATATCTTTTTGAAGGTAAGTGCCACAAGTGCGAAGATGTTGCTATTGATAAAGATGGAAATATTTACGGCGGATCTGAAGAAGGAGACTTAATTCGTTTTAATCAAAAAGGCCAACAGAAGATTTTAGTCAATACAGGCGGGCGACCCTTAGGATTGGATTTTGATAGCTTGAATAATTTATACATTGCTGATGCAGATAAAGGTTTGCTCCTTTGGGATACCCTCCATCAACTGACGACTTTAAGTACGGAATGTAATGGGAAAAAATTTGCTTTTGTAGATGATCTAGAAGTTGGAAGTGATGGTAAGATTTATTTTTCAGATGCCTCTTGGAAATTTCCAGTAGCTCAATATAAAATGGATCTTTTGGAGCATCAAGCAAATGGACGATTATTGGCTTATGATCCTATTACTAAAAAAACAAGGCTGTTGCTAGACAATCTTTACTTCGCCAATGGTATAGCTGTTGCTAAAAATGGGAATTTTGTATTGGTCAATGAAACTGGAAAGTATCGAGTAACGCGTTATTGGCTAAAAGGCCCAAAAAAAGGGACGCATGATATATTGATCGATAATTTGCCTGGTTTCCCTGATGGCATTTCTAGAGGAGAAAATGGTATTTTTTGGATCGGTTTTACCTCTCCACGACAAAAAAACTTAGATGGTTTAATGCCTTATCCTTTTCTACGAAACATAGTGGTCCGATTACCTGATTTTTTACAGCCTAAACCTGTCAATTATAGCTTTGTCATTGGCCTCAATTCCGAAGGAAAAGTCATTTATAACCTTCAAGATCCAAATGGAAAATTTGCACAAATTACTAGCGTACAACAAAAAGGGGAACAACTCTATTTCGGTTCTCTATTTGAAAATGGAATTGGTCTTTTTGAATTAAAATGATGCAAAAGGAGACTCATCAAAATTTTAGTTCCTGATTTTTTTTCTCCCTATCGAATCAAAGTAATATCTCCAGCTTTAACGAACATACTTCCATCATATTCACAAGGCACTTCTACCATATAAATGTACACACCAACAGGACTTTGTCGACCATTTGTCGTTCCATCCCACCACTCAGAAGCATCTGGGCTTTCAAAAACCAAAGCACCCCATCTATCAAAAATTCTTAAGTTTTTCATTTTTCCAGTCATGGCAGGAGACAAGAAAAATTCAAACTTATCATTATTTCCATCATCATTTGGTGAAAATGCATTAGGTACATAGATCAGTTCATCGCCGCAAGTTTCTACCCTTTGCACAAAAGTAGTGTCAGAACTAGAACAACCTGTTTCCATATCTGTCACCAACAAACTATAGTATCCACTTGAATCCAGCATGACCGTTGGGCTTGGACAGAAAACACAACTCAAACTATCACTTGGTCCCCATTCAAATTCATAATCCACTAAAGAATCTGGAAGATGCACTCCCAAGGTTACTTCTTGTCCAGGGAAGAAACTAAAAGTTTCTTGTAACCTGTATTCGGGTGATGGAATCACCTCTACATAAATTGAATCTGTATCTGGTGCACACGATGATAAGGAAGCACTAACATAATATACGGTTGACTCACTTGGTGCAACTTTAGGAGTAGCCTCTGTAGTCAAATCCAAAATCGATTCACTCGGTGACCAGTTAAATTGATCCGCCTCTCCGATTACGGATAAGTGAATTGAATCTCCATAGCAAATCGTTATATCTTCTGTTGAAATCTCGGTTTGTGTATTGACATAAATCGCAACAGTATCATTTAATATACAATCTCCTTTTTCGACGGTCATGATATAATTGGTTAATTCTGTTGGTGACGCTTCAGGCGTAAATGAATTGGCATCATCCAATGTAACAGCAGGTGACCAAGAAACGCTTCCTTCTCCATTTCCGTTAAGGACAACTCCTTCTCCACTACAAATGGTAGATGGATCACCAGCACTAATATCTTCTTGACTGATAATATTCACTTGTACAGAATCATAAATTAAACATCCTTCATCTGTGGTAACTCGTACCAAATAATTGGTCGTGTTGGTTGGTTGAGCAATTGGATCTGGACAAAATGTACAAGTCAATCCATCTGTTTCTATCCATCTGGTATCATTACCCGTTGAAGTATTTAATTGTACTGTATCTCCCAGACAAATCGTCCGATCATCACCGGCAAATTCTTGTGCTTGGTTCACAACTCCTACTTCAACAGAATCTTGTGACATACAACCATATTCATTGGTCACAGACACTACGTACATACTCGTTTCTGAAGGAGAAGCAATCGGATTGATACAGGCATCATAACAACTTAATCCCGGAGTCGATTGATCCCATTGATAGCCTGATAAAATATCACCTCCCGCTACTTTAAGTTGAATGATCCCATCCGCACAAATACTTGTATCAGGCGTCAAATCAATAACAGGAGCTGGAAAAGGTTTTACATTCACTTGTATGCTTTCCATTTTGCTACACCCTAAATTATTAGTTACTACAAAAGTAAAAGTTGTCGTATCACTTGGATTGGCCAAAGTCTCTATACAATCCGTACAACTTAAATCTGGCGAAGGCAACCAATAATAGCTTGCACCGGTCGTGTCACTTAAGATATTAGGACTTAGTTTGGTCGATTCACCAATACAAATCAAAGGCTCTGTCCCTATCTCAAAACTCGGCACTGGTAATGTTTCTAAAGGATAAGTAATGGAATCTTTACACCCGATATTGGAAGTAACTGTCAATTGCACTTCATAACTTCCTTCGTCGTTAAAAATGTGAGTTGGATTATCTAAAGTCGCTTGGCTTTGATCACCAAAATCCCATTCCCAATTTGTTATTGTTCCATCAACCACTGTTGATAAATCATTAAATCCAACGGTTAATGGAATACAGCCCGTGGTATCTGTCATCTCATAATTGACAATTGGAACTGCACCAACTCGAATATAATCTTCCTTAGTCAAACTGTCTCGACAAATACCATTGTCTGCAATCAATTTCACATCAAAGGTACCAGGATTAGCAAACTCAACAAAAGGTTCAAAATCAGTTGAATTAGCAGGATCTCCATCTGTAAAAGTCCATTCTGACACTTTAATAGGCTCACTGGATTGACTCGTATTAAAAAATTGAGTCCCAGGAACATTATCGCAAAGAATAGTCCTCGTTGCTAAAAAATCAATATCTAAATTGGCAATATAAATGGTATCAGGTGATTGCAAAGTTCGTTGACAATTAGCTGCATCAACTAAAATCAATTTAGGAATAAATTGTCCAGCCTCTCTATAGAAATATCCCAGACTATCTTTGGTAATATTAAAAGTCGTATCTAACATTCCATCTCCAAAATCCCAAATAAAATTATAAGGCTCTAAAGAGGTTCCTACGAAAGTAATCAGCGCTGGTGCACAACTAGTATCAATATCATAAGAAAATTCACCAAGAGGTCCTTCAAGTATGATAAGATCCTCTATCTCTAAAGTATCTTGACACGATTCTGTAGCCACCGCAATTAATTGAACATCATATGTTCCAGGAACCGTGTAAACATGTGGTGGATTTTCAAGAGAAGAAGAACCACTATCATCGCCAAAATTCCATTCGTAAGCATTCGCATTAAGAGAATTATTTTCAAAATTCACCAATAAAGGTGGACATGTTCCAAAATTATTATCTTGCGTAAAAGCAGCTAATGGATCTGCAATAACAATGTAATCGCTTTTACAGTTAGTGTTCTCACAACCATATTTATCTTTAGTGGTCAAGCACACCGTAAAGCTTCCCTCCACAGTATACATATGTGTAGGCTCTTCATCTGTTGATGAGACTCCATCTCCAAAATCCCAAGTGTAAGTTAAATCAACTCCACTAGAATAATTAGTAAATACAATGTTATTATTTCGACAACTTAAGGAATCACTTGCCGTGAAATCTGCCTTCGGATCAGTCACCTCTACTGCATTATTTATAGTAATACTTCCCGTACAACCCCAATCATCTGTCGCAGTCAAACTAACATCAAATATTCCAGCTTCGGTATAAGTATAATTTGGCAGTTGATCTTTAGACGTGCCACCTAAGGTGTCGCCAAAAGTCCAATCCCAATCATTTATTTCACCATAAACACTGGTCGATAAATCGGTAAAATCGGTGGTCAATGGCAAACATCCACCAGAGGGTAATACGGATAAATTAGCATTTACACCATTGGCAAATATCGTATCTGTATAAATTAAGGAATCTTGACAACCGTTAATGTCAGTAATGACTAATTTTATATCTGTATAAGCTCCTGGTGTGTCATAAGTAATCGTTGGTGCGCCCACAACAGTGCTTGAAAAAGTCGCATCATCAGCTGACCAAAGCCAAGAGTCCGCAAATTCAGAAACATCAGTTACTGTGATATTAAGCGGCACACATCCTTGCGTTGTTGAAAAAGAAAACAAAGATTTTGGATCAGTAATATTGATAACTTGAATAGCCGTATCTGCACATCCAGTAGTAAAATTTTGTACAATTTGGGTAATAATATATTCTCCAGTTGTTGCAAAGCTATAGGTTGGTGTTCGATTAGTAGAAGTATCTGTATCTATTCCTGGAACACCAAAGTCGTAAAAAATCGAATCTGCTCCAATCGTATTATCCAAGAGCGTAACTTGATAGGGAGAAGCACAAAGATACTCTAAGTTAAAGCCTGCTTTGGGAGGAACAACCTCTATGTATTCTTCTTTTTGTATTGTATTTGGACAACCATGATGTAAAGCAGTCAAGGTTACATCAAAGAATCCTGTATCTGCATATTCATAGAAGGGATGTTGCTCCTCGGAAGTTCCACTTTCTCCAAATTCCCAATACCATGCATTTACGTAAGTATCTGAATTATCGCTAAAAGTAATCGCAGTATTAATACAACTTACGGTTGGGACTCCGTCGAAATCAACATTCGGTTCTTGGCCAACTGCAGCCACTTTAAGAAAGGTAGAGGTATCGATACAACCGATTTCATTAGTAACTATTAGTCTAAGATCATAAAAACCAGTATCGACTAAATTAAAAGTGGGTATTTGATCTGTAGAGGTTTGAGGCGCTGCTGGTGCAGATGCAGAAAGAGCAATATCCCATTGCCAATTATTAACTGGAGCAACGGTTTGAGAAGTCTCGATAAAATTTACTGAAAGTGGTGTACATCCAATCTGTTCAAACATTGCAATTCGAGCATCCAATTCTACTACATAAATAGTATCTGTTGGAACAGTACTGACACAACCACTACTATTGGTTAGTTTTAATTTTACAGGAAAAATACCTGTCGATTCAAATTGATGAGATGGATTTTGTAAGTCACTTGTATTTCCATCGCCAAAATCCCATTCAACATTTACAATATCCGCTGGATAGGAACTAGTAAAATTAACAAGATGAGGAGCAGTACAACCCTTTTGATTGTCATTGGTTGTGACTACATCTGGCTGGGGAAACACTTTTATACATCTGTCGGTAAATCCAATACTCACACAGCCATTGACAACTCGAGTCATGACGACAGTATAACAACCTGGGGCAGTGTAGGTGTGTGTTGGATTCAGATCTGTACTGGTATTTCCATCACCAAAATTCCATGAAATACTTTCTAGTGGATCGGGTGAAGTATCTTGAAAACTGACTTCCAAATCTTCACATCCTTCTTCGGGAGTATGCGTAAAAGATGCAGGATAACTCACTTTAATCAAGTCTTTTTGAACTAAGGTATCCGTACATCCAGTCACAGGATCTACTCCAATCAACATCACATCATACAATCCTAATTCATTGTAAGATATAGGTGGAGGGGTCAAACCATTATGGATTTCACCATTTCCAAAAAACCATTTAAAATCTAAACTTTGATCAGGACTGGTATTAGTGAAGTTAACAATAAATGGAGCAGTACAACTAAATGTATCATCTGCCACAAAACTAATAATGGGATCTGGATGCACCGTTATGTAATCATCTCTTGTGATCGTACTCGTACAATTGTTATCATCTGTTACGGTCAAACTTACCGTATAAGAATCCGCAAGGCTATATAAATTATCTATCGTTGGCAATGAATTTTCGTCTACAATTACACCTGCTGAACCACCTACTCCCCAAATTAATTGAGTAATATTCCCATCTACCGAACTCGATAAATTGGTAAATTCTACTTCAAAAGGAATACATCCATCTGTCTCTTGTACTGAAAAATCTGGAACAGGTAGTTCGAAGACTGTAATATAATCATCCTTACATAACGTAGCTGAATTGTCATCTTCATCTGTCACTGTTAAACAAATCGTGAATTGACCGGGTGTTCCAAAAATTCTACCAGGATCAGTTGCTGTTGAAGCCACTCCTCCTAAATCCCATGTCCAACTTGTCAAGGCTGCAGCTGATGAAGTAGATTGATCTGTAAAGGAAACCTGAAGTGATCCACAACCACTCGTAACATTGGCCGAAAAGTCAACGCTCACTTGGGCATAATTCATTAATGGTACTAGGCAAAGAATCACCATGGACCAACATAGTCGTGTGTAATACATACGTTAAAGGTGTAGTTGCTATATGTTAATTCTAAAGTGTTGTGACTTCAATTAAATCTATTGCCTTTACTCTTATCAAGGCATTGAAAGCTTCTATATCATTAATTTTGAGTCACTTTAGGGGGAGAGTGAACTGAAATGAATCAGGCCTTATAATTCTTTATTCAAATATAATGCCGTCCAATTTTTTTAAACATATATTAAAATAATCAAACAACAAGAAATTTATCTTAAATCATTGTTTATCAAATCATTAAGCCTAATCAAACAAAAAAAAGAAAAGGGATAGAGAATTAGAAAATGCACAGTATTTGTCAATAATACTAGGAAGGATTGGTACAAAAAAAGAAGAACGCCTCGCGACGTTCTTACTAATAAACCTTAAATTAATATAATAATGACTAAAGATTCTTATATATCGAGTTAAACCAATTTTGCCTTAGCTTAACGATAATTTTTTAGGACACTCAACATCTTTTCAGTTGACATAGATTTAGAATAACGACCTACAATCTCATCATTTCTATTGAGCATTATAAATGTTGGTATTGCGGATACTTTAAAATGTTGCTTTAAATTAATGCCGTCGAAGTCATCAATATCTACTTTCATTTTGATGAAATGTTCATCTAAATGTTCTACTACTTGAGGATCTTTAAAAACCGTTTCTTCCATCACTTTACATGGCATGCACCAGCTAGCGCTAAAGGTTAGTAGCAAATATTTATCTTCTCTTGCAGCTTGAAGTTTATTGGCCTTATAACTAGCACTTGCAATGCGGACCTTGTAATCTCGCTCCGCAGAAGAATAGATCGATCTAGGCTTAACTATATTTTTTTTCTTTTCAATAACTGAAGTTAAAACAGGCTTTTTTTCTTCCGTAAAAGAAGTAGCAAACGATTTAACGCTAAGATTGTTTTCATCTGCTTTTAGCTCAACTTTTTCTAAAATTTCAGTACTCTCTGAAATCGTTTCATCCGCTATGATTTCTGTTTTGACTGATTCCTCATTAATTGCTTCCTCGTTGGTCACTTCAGCATTAACTGTTTCCATATTAGTGCTTAAATCAGCGAATGCTAATCCTAAATCCTGAGTTTCTTCTACTTTCTCCGCTTCTTGAGCAGCTGGTTTATAAAAAGACGTTAATAAATCAATTGGATTAGAGATAGATAATTGAGCCATATGAGCATTGGCCCTATTCGTTTGTAATTCTTGCTTAATCAAGCCAGAATAGGACAAGGTTAGAAAGCCTATGATTAAAAACATACCTAAGCCCTTTAAATACCTAGATATCCGATTATCGGTACTTTTAATATCAGGAATGATCTCATCTGTAGGTAATTCTACCAGATTAGTGGATTCTTCGAAAGCAAATTGGAAAAATAGATCTGAACTAGGCTGTTCAGTTGGTATAAATTGAAAACTTGGTTCTTCAAAGGTCTCTCCTGTCATGTTCGTTTCGCGTTAAAATGTATTACATATTATAGTAATTCGATACTAAATAAATAGTTCGATTTTCGCGCTTTCTCATGGCAGCTTGTAGTCAAATATAGGAGATTTTTTTGAAATGCAAAAAAAAATGATCTTTTTTTAAATATACTATTTTTATTTAATATTAATTCTTAAAGGGTAAAAAAGTGCTCAGTTAACTTGTTAATTATCAATAATTTAACTTATATGTGTGTATTTTCCAACAAAAAAAAGTTTACTCCGCAGGATATTATTCAAGCGGCTAAGGAGCAAGATTTAAACTTAAAATGGATCTTATCGTATTGGAAAAAATAATTTAGCCGAAAGGCTAAAAAACTAGGATTAAAGGGCTAAAACTTGTGCAAATCTACAAAAATGATGTTAGCCAATTTATTTAGTAAAATTAAAGTCTTAATTAGCAACTGGTGTTAAAATTTCCAACTCCTTTACCGCTTGTCCATCGCTCCATGTCCCCATAAAACGCTGTTTTTCGGTATTTCCAATAGCATATTCACAGTTTTGACCAGTTCGACTACAGTCCAAAAGTGCATCAAATAATTTCCAATAAGCAAAATAATCAACTGCATCTAGAGAAGATACTCGAGAAGCTCGCTTCGAAGTGATGTTTCGAGTGCCAGAATCAAAGGACTTATCCAAGCTATAGGACTCATTATGACCTGCATTGATACGTGGACTTCCATGTCGATCCGCGAATTGTCGAATCAAATTTCGATTAGGCGTATTGATCGCTGTTTTAAATATCTTTTTACCTAATTTATCCTTAACAATACGGTCATTTTCACTGACCATGATCAACAAACGAATATCTTCAGGCATTTTTTCGTAAGAATCTAAAACTCCTCCTTTAAAGGGCCCAGAACCAGGAGAACAGAGCAAAACAACATCTGGCTTTGGTAAGCCCAGATCTTTATAATTTACCGCAAGGTTAGCGGAAATAACTCCTCCATAAGAGTGCCCGACTAAACTAATCGCTCCGTGAATAGCTTGCACATGATTCATTCCCGTGTCCAGTTCCATCAAAGCATCTTGTATCCCTTTTGTGGTATTTTGCACAAAATGTTTTGTCGTTGGGCTGGTCAAATTCTTTTGATAACGTGGAAAAATCACAATATTCCCTTTCCGAACAATATGTCGAATAAAATTACCATATACCATCGGATTATAAGCACCATACCCATGAGTAAAGACCACGACATGAGCAGAGTCAACACCCGATCCAATCGGTTCGAATAACCAATAGCCATCTGGCTGATCCGCATAACTCAAAAAACGGACAGAATCACAAACATATTCCATTCCTCCAGGGCCATCTAATGCTTGAGTAGGCGGAGTAATTTCAGCAGTAATGGGACCGTAATTGATCATCAAATAAATTAAGGCAGGAAAAACCAATTTAAGGCTTAAAAAGTAATTCATTTTTGTATTGAGTATTTAAAAAATTCGTTTTTCGAAAACATCTTTTTATATATAAAAAACCTATATCATAAAAGCACCAATAAAGGAACGTTTAAAAAGGAAAAGTTGATATTTAAACCTGTAAAAAAACAATAGGGATACTTCAATTGTTTAGACTCCGAAAACATTTCTACAAAATTATATTAAAATAAAAACTAATTTTGAGCATGCTTACAATCTAAAAGATCCTAACATAAAAGGACAAGCCCCTCAAATAAAAAAATATAAAACGTGAAATATCAAGTCAGTATCCTTCTACTCTTTTTACTTTTCTCTTGTTCTGTAAATAATAAAACCGTTCAACAAACTCCTATTCCATTCAAAAACACCTCTGGAGTCATTACCTACCAAGTAAGCATAGATGCCAATGCCAAAGCAATGGGATTGGAAGAAGTTTTAGGTAAAACGGTGGTAGTCACTTTCAATGATTCTTTACTCCGTTCAGAAAAGATTACGAACCTTCCTGGGCAAGAATTTACCATTACGAATTTAAAAACCTTAGAAGAGATTACCTATCTTGAAATGGGGGCAAAAAAATATGCGATCACTACGCCTACGCCAATTTTCTTTACAGAAAAAAACATCACTTATCACGAAAATCAAACTAAAGAAATTGCGGGTTATACTTGCTCCAAAGCAAGTATAGATCTCGATGAGGAGACTTCTTTGGATGTTTATTACACCCGTTCGATTGATGTCAACTATCATCCCAAAGGACACTTAAATGGTTTTGCTTTAGCTTATAGTATTCAAATAGGAAATGGAATCATTACTTATACTGCATCAGAAGTTCAAGTTCAAAAAATTGATGAACAAAAACTACATCCAGCAAGTGATTTCAAAAAAGTGAATATGCGTGAATTCCAGATGGAAATGATGAATAATTTACCTCAAATGCCAATTGGAGAAGCAGCCACTCTTTTCGAAAGAAAAGATATGAATCAAAAATTTATTAATTTAGAAAAATTACGAGGGAAAATTGTGGTCATTAATTTTTGGTTTACGGCTTGTAAGCCTTGCGAAATTGAAATGCCAGATCTCAACGAATTGAAAAAAAGCTATCAAAATCAAGATATTGAATTTTTAGCCATTACATTCGATTCCGCAGAAGATGTTCAAGATTTTTTAGATCAAAAACAGGCTTTTGACTTCAGTATTATACCCGATGCAAGAGATCTGGTAGATGCTTACCAAATATTTGCCTTTCCGACTACCGTAATTTTAGATAAAAAAGGTAACATTGCGGATACTAAAGTGGGCGGCTCTGTAAATATTAAAGAAGAATTACAAATCATGATTGAAGCTGCCAAAAAAATAAAAGTAAATTGAGTACAAAAGATCAAAAAAAATCGAAAACAGTAGGCGTCATTGGTGCAGGTAGTTTTGGTACTGCCATCTCTAATTTGTTAGCTTATAACACAGATGTTTTATTGTTTAGTCGAAAACCAGATATCGTAGAGGAAATCAATCGAACCGGAAAAAACCTAGGAATTGACTTATCGATTCGCATCAAAGCGGTTAATGATCTCCAAGAATTAGCAGAGCGTTGCAACCTTATTTTTCCAATTGTTCCTTCGAATAGTTTTAGATCTATGATGAAGAATCTTTCCCCTTTTCTTCGTCCCTATCACTTATTAATTCATGGGACCAAAGGATTAGATGTACGCGGTGTTGACGAGTCTGATTTGAAAAACATGGCCATCAAAAGAGAACATGTTTCAACCATGAGTGAAGTTATTTTACAAGAAAGTGTAGTGGTGAGAATCGGTTGTCTATCTGGTCCTAATTTATCTTCTGAAATCATTAAAGGACAACCTACTGCGACGGTGATCGCTAGTAAATTTAATGAAGTCATTAAAAGTGGTCGACGTGTTTTAGATAGCAAGCGATTTCATGTTTTTGGAAGCCATGATATGCTTGGTGCGGAGTTGGCTGGAGCGCTTAAAAATGCGATTGCAATTGGTTCTGGGATTTTAGGTGGATTGGGTTTAGGTAAAAATATTCAGGCAATGTTGATTACCCGTGGATTGATGGAAATGGTTTATTTTGGAAAAGCAATGGGCGCTAGTAGTCAAGCATTTATTGGTACGGCTGGCATCGGTGATTTAGTGGCAACAGCCACCTCAAAAAACAGTAGGAATTATACCTTCGGAACCCGACTTGCCAAAGGCGAAACTGTGGAAGACATCATGCAAACCATGCCTGAATTAGCGGAGGGAGTTCGAACGATTAATATCATGCAACATCTAGGAAAATATTTCAAATTGCATGTTCCGATTACCAATGTTTTATATGGGGTCGTCTTTGAAAAAATGGAGGTAGAAAAAGCCATCGACTATTTGATGACTTATCCTTATGCTGTAGATGTAGATTTTTTATAACAATACAAATTCATTTTTCTATCGCCTCCAAATTAATTCTGGTATTTCATCATTTTGCCCGATAATTTCTGCCATTTTCAAATGGTAAATAACACTCTTCAACATCTTATCACTTACCCAACCATGAATGGCCCAGCCAGTGCTGTGATACCATCGTTCGACGTCCTTAAGTTTTTGCTCAAAACGTTTACTGACCATTTCAATCGCCTCATTATTATTTTGCATAAAAAGATCACAACTGTCATGAATCGTTCGAAGCAAACGAATCACACTTTCGGGTTCTCTTTTAAGAATATCATCTGTCGCTGCAACCACAAAACATGGCCAAGGAGTTTTGTATTGCCCCACCCTTCTTAAGATGCCCGCATCTACATAAGGTTTCGTTGTATATTTTTCCCAATAAAAAACATCGCTTTCCAAATTGGTCAAAGAAGATAAGGCACCGTCTAGATTTTTAATGATATTAAATTGTTCCTTTTTAATGCTATGACCTTGACTATTGGCATCTACAATCGCCATCAAATGCGAACCAGATCCAAAGCGACTAATACCATAGGTTCTGTCAAAAATATCAGGATAGTATTGGAGATCATT
>CAYTVR010000192.1:0-14114 GCA_964441245.1 uncultured Saprospiraceae bacterium
ATGGCTGTCCCATCATTACTATTGTTTCCTGTTTCATCATTTTTTGAAATATTCAATGATAAGGCAGAAGGTTCCATAATCGAAATACTTTCTATCGTTGGACAATCACTCGCATCTATGATGGTTACCGAATAACTACCGGCGGTCAAATTATTGATAGCAGAATTATTACTTCCAGTCGACCACATATAGTTAAATGGAGCAGTACCTCCTTCAATGGCTATCATGGCAGATCCTGTTGCTTCTCCATTACATAAAACATTACTACCAATAACATTTGCTGCTATAGCACAATTAAAATCACTGACTATCGCATTTTCTATAGTTGTACAATTGTTGGCATCCATAACCGTTACGGTATAAGTTCCAGCTCCTAAATTATTGGCTGTTACCATGGTACTGCCTGTACTCCACAAGTAGGTATAAGGAGATGTTCCTCCACTAGGTGTAGCGGTAGCGGTACCATCATTTGAGTTTAAGGAGGTTTCACCCGTTGTGGAAATGTTTGTGATTAAGGGCATTGGTTCTCCAACCATAAGCATAATTATTTCCTGACAATCATTATTATCTGAGACGCTGACCATATAATTTCCTGCGGATAAATCTGATCGGACAGCATTATCGTTTCCATCAGGCCAAAGAAAATCTAAATTCCCTGTACCTCCAGATGCTAATAAATTGACAACTCCATTTGATTCTCCATTACAAGCCACATCATTTTGCATCATAATGCTAACATTAATTACACTTGGCTCTGAAATCATGACACTTTGGATAGCCGTACAATTATCTCCGTCGGTAACGGTGACCATATAAGTACCTCCTGATAAATTATTATTCATCATTCCATTTGTACCATTAGACCAAGATACGTTGTAAGGCGTATTTCCACCAGAAACTGAAATCATCGCCAAACCATCCGTCTCTCCATTGCATTCTATATTTGTTTGGTTAACTACTGAAATATCCAAATCTTCAACTTCTGTTACCATGATTGAAGTATTAGCACTACAATCATTTTCTGTATTGGTCACCATCAAACTATACATTCCAGGCTCACTAATCACGGGTGTAAGACTGTTTTCGCCAGAAAGAATCATCCCATTATTAGTGGACCATTGGTAAGCTGGATTATTACCCATATTTGTGGCCATACCAGTTAAAGTAATCTGAGTATTATTACAATTGAATTCTTCGCTCGGCGATATACTAAGCGTTGGAAGAATGGAACCAGCCACTGCTATATTTGAAATCATTTCTTCACAGTTATTATCATCTGTAAGGGTAACAGCATAAGTGCCTTCCGAAATATTCGTCAAATTTTGCGATGAAGAACCATTATTCCAATCAAAATCATAGGGAGGATTTCCACCACTAACCATAATTGAAATAGCACCATCATTTCCATCACAACTCTCATCTACTACCATCATTAGATTAAAATTAATAGCACTGGGTTCTGTAATGGTCACACTTCGAATGGCCGTGCAATTATCACCATCGGTAACGGTAGCCATATAAGTACCTCCAGATAAATTATTATTCATCATTCCACTTGCGCCATTTGACCAAGATACATTGTAAGGCGTATTTCCACCAGAAACGGACACCATCGCAAAACCATTATTATCTCCGTTACAGTCTATATTTGTTTGGTTAACAAGTGAAATATCCAAGTCTTCAGCTTCTGTTACCATAATAGAAGTATTAGAACTACAATCAGTAGTTGTATTGGTCACCATTAAAGTATATATTCCTGGTTCACTGACTATTGGCGTAAGACTATTTGCACCTGAAAGAATATTCCCATCATTAGTAGACCATTGATAGGTCGGGTTATTACCCATATTTGTTGCCATACCACTTAAAGTAATCTGAGTGTTATTGCAATTGAATTCTTCACTTGGAGATATACTGACCGTTGGAAGAACTGAACCTCCAACTTCTATATTGGAAATAACATTTTCACAATTATTGTCATCCGTAATAGTGACCGTATAAGTGCCTTCTGAAATATTTGTCAAATTTTGAGACGAAGAATTATTACTCCAATCAAATTCATATGGAGGATTTCCACCACTCACCATAATTGAAATCGAACCATCATTTCCATCACAACTCTCCTCTACTACCATCATTAGATTGGATACTAAACTACTTGTCGGACCACTTACCTCAATCGGGTTAGTTACGGTCATCGTCCCTGTAGAATTGGTAATCGTACAAGTATAGGTTCCTTGTCCGACATCCTCTAAATCCTCCGTCATCGCACCATTACTCCATACAAAAGTAAAGGGTTCTGGATTCCCATCAATGTTAAGATTTATGGATCCATCAGCAGCACCGAAACATGATTCATCTTCGACATCTACAATAGAAAAATTCACTTCTCCAAAACAATCTTCGACCATGAATTCATATAGCTCATCTGTATCATCTCGACCAACTTCGGTTATAATTCGATTAGAACATATGCCATAAATAGTAGGAAAACCGCTTATGTCATATAAACCATTTATAGACGCATCATCAATAATTGGATGTGAGACATCTTCTGTCCAATCTCCTTGAGTGGAGTTGTTGCAACCAGATATATCGTACAAGCAATTCGTATTGGAATTGGCTTCTCCTTCAATAAAGAACACCATTACTTCATCAGTCCCATCAGGTCCATACATTTGATATAAATCTTCTAAAGCACCTGATTGATGATAATTCCAACAGGTACTACACCAAGTAGCAGAAAAATCAATAAAGACTGTTTTACCATTATCAAGATAGTCATAGAGCGTATGACTATTACCATTGATATCGACCAAAGTCCAATTGGGTGCAACACTTCCGTCATCAAGTTGGGCTGTTGATTGGAAAGCAATTAAGGAAAACAAAAAGATTAGGTAGAGATTTTTCATGCTTCTAGAATTAATTAGAGTTAAGATCATCTGGGATCTTTTGAATAGTTTTTCGAGTATTAGAGTTGTTATAACAAAATACTAGACTATTTATAGTTGTTGTAATATCTGAGCGCTTGTTTACGTGAAATGACAGGTATCGTCCTAAGTTTTCGGACTTATCCATATAGACAAAAGTTTCAAAACATCTTAAATCTTATAAGTCCACAAGTCAATTTAGAACACTGATTTAGCAGATTACTCAGATTGCACAGATTGCACAGATTTTCTCGGCTAATGCGCCTTTCGATCGAGGGGAAATCAGCGCAATCTGAGTAATCCGCAAGATCTGCGTGCCTTTTTCGAAATTGGAATTGTCATTCAAAAATACCTTTATACTAATTCCAAAATTTGGAATGGCTCCTATTTTTTGGACTCTTTACGATTCATTTGGAATGAATAATTAAGAAAGTGCTTTTCTTTTTTGAAGCTTCTCTTTAACAACCAAATCCATACGGACGCGTAAATTTGGTTAGCCACCATACTAAACAAAATCATTTAGCTCTTTTCTTATTCGTGATTTTTTTAAGACTCCAAATATTATTAATGGGGTAATTTGTCTTTCAATGCTCCATAGGTAAATGTTCCCAAAAGCGCACTCGCAATAATGATTAATATGACCCCATATCCATGACCGACTAATGTATATAATGGCCCCGGACATGCCCCGGTCATCGCCCAACCTAAACCAAATAATATTCCTCCAAAGAGACTGGCTTTATAGGTTAATGGCTTTGGACTAAAAGCAATGGTATCGCCCATTATATTTTTCATTCCACCGCTTTTTATGGCAAAATGCATGATCGCACCTGCAACGACAGCGACACCAATAATTCCATACATATGAAAACTTTGAAATCGAAACATTTCTTGAATTCGAAACCAGGAGATGGCTTCTGATTTTGTCATTACGACTCCAAATAATATTCCTACCAATAAAAATCTGAATAATTTCATCTACAATGCGCTTTATAATGAAAAGATAAATGGAAAAAGTAAATGTGTCATCACTAATCCTCCGATGAAAAAACCTACAACAGCTACTAAGGATGGCAATTGCAAATTAGACAATCCAGTTATGGCGTGACCGGATGTGCAGCCTCCAGCCCATCGAGTACCAAATCCAATAAAAAAACCGCCTAAGACCATCACCAAAATTCCTTTAAGAGACATTAAGGTATTAAAATTAAATATTTCCGCTGGAAGGAAGCCTGCTCCTTGATTAGTTGTATTGGGCGTGCTAATTCCGATAGCTGCTAGATCTGAAATGGTGGCTTGGGAAATTTGAACAGGTTCAGGACTTGCTAGAACGGTAGAAGCTATTCCTCCTCCAATCATAGATCCAATTATAAAGGTCAATAACCAAGAGTGACTTTTCCAATCATAATTGAAATACTCAAATCGATTTCCGGCTCCTCCAATGGAACAAATTGCTCTAAATGAAGAAGACACGCCAAAACGTTTTCCTAAATAAATCAAGAGGAACATCACAAAGGCAATCATTGCTCCTGATATGGACCAATGCCAAGGTTGACTGATGTATTCTAATACCTTCATAGTGATTTTGTTTTATTGCTAATTACAAAGCACGTAAACTTTTACTGAAAATTATGTGATAAAGATCACATAACAGGAATAAAGCTAAATAAAGTTTTCAAATTATTTAGTCTTCTTCCAAACATTAAAACCACCTTTCAAATTATATAAATTTGTAAATCCATTTTTCTCTAAAACACCACAGGCTTTTACACTTCTTCTACCACTTCTACAATACACTAAATAAGTTTTTTCTTTATCCAGTTTTTGTATTTTTTCTTGAAAGTCATTTGATCTTATGTCTATTTCTATTGCTCCTTCAATTTTTCCTTTTGCTATTTCAGCGGGAGTCCTAACGTCAAGAACCACCATGTTGGGTCCTTTCATTTTCGTTTTAAATTCTTCCACATTAACGTTGATCATTTTACTATCTTTTTTTTGGGCAATAGAATTACAACTTAAGAACAGGAAAATAAATATTGATAATACTAGAATTAATTTTTGCATTAGATTTTTTTGAGTTTTCAGAAAATAGTCCGATCAAATTTTGAGGCAGAATTATTTGACTTCCAAGTCCCTTCAGCAAAACGAGCCATCAGATGCAAATATAAAGAGCGTGATCCACGTAAGACCTTAACATAGGTCAATGCTGCAAAAATGAGAGTGAATGCCATCGCTTGATTAACGGACCATTCAAAATAAAATACTAAAGTCAAGGCAGGGATCAGTAACATCCAAGCAGTGATGCCATAAGAAATAATGAAGGCACCAAAGTAAAAACCTGGCTCTGGTTCGAAATCTAGTTCACAGTTTTCACATTTATCATGCATGTCCAACATGTTAGACATTTGGAAAGGTTTCTTGTACAAGTCACCTTGTCGGCAGCGAGGACACTTATTGTTCCACATCGCTTTAAATGAAAATTTCATAACAATTTTATTAGGTGAAATAATTCGTATTTAGTTGTGCCATAAAGATAATACTTAGAATGACTAAAGACTGTGATCCTGATCACAATTGAAGCCTTTTCGACCTATTTCGCTAAGCAAAAATATCTGAAACATTCAGAAGATACATTCCTTCTGCTAGATTAGCAATATCAATTTGAAATTGAAATTGAAATTGATTGAATCTTTTAAAGATTTATACACTTTGTTGACTCCAAGAATATATCTCAATGGCAAGCTATTCAATCACAGCAATTCAATTTTATTTCGTTCTAATTTCACTACTCCTTTCTTTTCCAATTGTTTTAAGAGTCTTGAAATAGCTTCTCTTGATGCATTTAAATCATCTGCAATTTCTTGATGGGTAGAATGTATGATTTTTGAATCGTGGGCTTCAGATCTTTGGTGTAAATAATTTAATAATCGTTCATCCATTTTTTTAAATGCAATAGAGTCAATGGTTTGAATCATCTCCCGTAGTCGACTATCATAAGCACGCATGACAAAATTTTTCCAACTTGGATATTTCGATATCCATTCATCTATATATTTGATCGGTATGGCAATAAGAGTTGAATCGTCTTCCGCAGTTGTTCTAATATCACTTTGCTTATCCATTATACAGCATGAAAAAGACATAGAACAGGTTTCTCCAGCACTCAAATAATAGAGCAATAATTCTCTTCCATCTTCATCATCTTCTCGCACTACTTTAATGGAACCTTTTACTAATAATGGAACCAATTTAACGTAACTGCCAAAATTCATAATGACCTGGCCTTCTTGAAAATCTTTGATTATTCCAACTCTAGCAATCTCTTTTTGCAATGCTAATTCGGATAATTCAGGAAAATGCTCATGTACTAATTTCAGTATTTCTTGATTCATTTATCCACTTGATTTTGGTTATTTATTTTTGATTAAGGATTTAGATACAAACTTTTTCCAAAATTACAAAATAGCTTACTGCATTCATATAAGACAACCAAACTACCTCATTTTTTTCCCAAATATTACTACGATAATAAACTAAAGGATCTTTTGCCATTAGTCAAGAACAAGTGTTTTGTTCTCCTCCTAGTTAAGTCAAAAAAAATTCCGATTTTCTAATAATGATTGCAATCGTAACAAAAAAACTCATTTCATCCACTGCCGATTTTGCCTCCCCAACGAATTTCAAATCAGAATCCATTTTATCCTTTTCAAAATCTTTTTGTGCAAACACATATAGAAAAGCCCGATCATCTAATGACTATCAGGCTTTTTTATTTTCAATTAATACGCTGATTCTCAGCAATACAAGAACCAATGAAAATTGGAATACTCTTTGGGGCAAACCTCCAGAAAAACAAGGAAAAATAAATTTTCAGGTAGTAGGTTTCTGTAAAAAAATTCTAAAGGAAAGTTGTGATGTGCAGATAAGCGAAAACAAGGAGGTGCTATTGGAAAAATAGGGGCTTTAAAGTTTTAGATAAAAAAACAATTCCGAAACATCTTAGAAAAGAACTCCGATTTAAAACGAATCATTTTATCAATATTTCTGTGGATAATTTAAACGAACTAGCTGTCGATCAAAATATTGAAGAGATGAACATTCAGTCCTCTATTCCATTCTGATTTCATCCAAACAATATTTCTTCTATCACATTTCTATTGGTATTGATTCATTCTTTAGAATTATTGAAAATTAGATTTCAAGGAAAAGCATAAATTTTTCTTTTACCCATAATTATTTTTTATCTTATATTGCCAAAACAATTTTAAATCAACTTCGTTTTATGACTACTGGTCATAAATTTAATAAATTATTTTTTATATTTAGCTCTATAAAAAACACTTTGAAAAAAGAAACCCACATCAGAAAAGAATTAGCTAAGCAGCAAAAGCACTTAGCTATTTTAAATTCCGCAGAGCAAATTATGCTTCGGGATGGGTTAAATGGATTAAGTATGGATAAGGTAGCCAAGGAAGCTAAAATTGCCAAAGGAACACTTTATTTATATTTTAAAAGCAAAGAGGATATTATCGCTCAATTAACCATCAAAGCACGTCAAGAACTCCTTAGAGTATTTCACCAGTACGCTGAAAAACATGAAAATTCCTTGGATAAAATCGAAGGAATTTTTTGGGCAAATTATTATTTCTACGAAGAAAACAAGCTGTATACAAGTTTAGTAGCCTTTTACGAAGTCAATCAACACTTGGAGGAAACAGAAGATTTAAAGATGTCAAGTCTAAATATTTCTTCTTATGTCCTTTCTATTTTGGAAAAAGCTAAACGAGAAAAACTAATCAAACCAACTGTTGATACGACTATGTTTACCATGAATATGTGGGGCGCAACGGTAGGCATGATCCAATTTTTACATACCAAATCCGACCATATTAAGACTCATCTGAACAAACCTCAAAAGGTTCTTTTCAAGCATTTCGTCAAAATACTTATCGACGGCATCAAAGCCTAATCCTACCTTTTTCCCGATTGTGGAAAAGTTTTTTGAAAAAAAAATGGAATTTTCTTAAACAAAAATGACCGCCAGTCATTTTATTGTAGACTTTCAAATAATGACCGCTAGTCATTTTTATCAACAAGACTTGTGCAATCTAATTCTTAACCTTTTTTTTCAAAACAAATATGAGTTACTTTACCCACCTTTTTATGGCAATAACATTTTTACTACTTATCTCAAGTTGTGGAAATGAAGCCGCCAAAGAGTCTACCGCATCCAATACCACTTCAAATTCTGAAAATTCTACGTCAGTGCCTAAAGAAGAATTTTCCCTAAACAAATCCGACTTAAATATACTGACCGTTTCCAAAGGAAATAAAAAGCGTTCAGCCAATATTAGTGGACGAGTGATTCCCAAAAATACGACTCAACTTTTTGCTGAAGTTCAAGGACAAATTTTATCTCAAGGAGTTTTATTTAAGCCAGGTGTCGCTTTTAACAAAGGAGATTTACTAGTACAAATCGAGCATCAAGAATTTAAATTAAACTTAGAGGCACAACGAAGTGCATTTTTAAATACGCTGACCACAATTATGCCTGATATGAAATCAGATTATCCAGATAATTATCAAGCTTGGCTCAGCTATGTGCAAGCTTACCGTTTTGGAAATTCACTTCCTCCCCTTCCTCCAACTTTAACTCAAGGAGAAAAATTCTATGTTACTTCCTACCAAATTTATAACCAATATTATGCTATTAAAGCGGCTGAAGAACGACTCAGAAAATATACAATTACAGCACCATACGCAGGAATTATTACGCAATCCAATATTGATATTGGAAGTTTGGTAAGCCCGGGTCAACCAATGGGAACAATCATCAATCGCTACAATTATGAATTGGAAGCAGGCGTAGATTTAGCAACAGAACAATCCTTAAAACATGGAGACAAAGTCACTTTTACAAGCAATGATGTGGAAGGAACATGGACGGGGAAAGTGATTCGAAAAAACAATATCATTGATCCCACTACTCAAAATATGCCCGTCTATTTTCAATTGTCAGGAAAAGGAATTCGCGCAGGTATGTACTTGGAAGGTAATTACAATTTAGCGTCTTTTTCAGATGTCGTTATTTTGCCTACATCAGCGACCAAACGAGATGGAAGCGTCTTAATTTTGGATGGAGAAGTCTTGCGCAACAAGTCAATAGAGACTGTTGCCTTTCTTACTGATTCAGTCGTTGTCAAAGGATTGGAGGAAGGAGATATTGTGGTATTAAATAATTTCGAACTACCTGTAGTAGGACAAAAAGTAGCATTATAACATGAAAAACATCATAGAATTTTTAGCCCAAAAACCACGAACAGCCGACATCATTGTAGGGTTAATAGTCGTCGTTGGATTACTAACTTTAGGCGCTATGCGTTCTAATTTTTTACCACCAGAACCCATTGGATTTATTTCAATAAATGTAGTTTACCCTGGAGCTTCACCCCAAGAAGTTGAAGAAGAAGTAGTAGATAAAATTGAGGGCAATTTAGAAGGTTTAAAAGGTATTGATCGGATCACGTCTACGTCAAGCGAAAGTTTTGCTAATGTACGAATCGAAATTTTAGAAGATGCAGATGTAAATGAAGTATTGCAAGATGTCAATAATGCAGTAGATAGAATTACAACTTTCCCTAGAGGTGTAGAAACGCCTGTTGTCATCAAAGAAGAAAAACTCAACTATACAATGACCCTTGGAGTGGTTGGTGAAATGAGCTTGAGTGCACTAAAAGATCATGCAAAAAACATCAAAGACGAGTTACTATTTTCTCCTAATTTATCGCAAGTATTTTTAAGTGGTTACCCTGAAGAAGAAATAGAAGTTCGTTTAAAAGAAAATAATCTTAGAGCGTATCGACTCTCTTTTGATGAAGTCGCAAAAGCTATTCAAGCAGCCAATATCAAAGCCTCTGGTGGAGAACTCAAAACTGATAATCAAAAAATATTAATCCGATTAGACAATCGAAAATATTATGCGAGTGGCTTGATGAATATTACGATAAAAGCGACACCAGATGGAAAAGTGGTAAAGCTAAAAGATGTTGCAGAAGTTGTGAATCAGTTTGCTGATAAGCCCGATAAAACAATGGTGAATGGAAAACCTGCGGTGATTTTAAAAATTTTCAGTAGAAGCGAAGAAGACATTTTACAAAATTCGGCAGAGATAAACACCTTCGTAAAAAAATTCAATAAACAACATGAAGGAGTCGAAGCAATTGTTATAGAAGACAAAGCTATTTCGCTATCAGATGCTATTGGCACATTGCGAGATAATGCATGGCAAGGTATTCTTTTAGTATTGATTATCTTAGGTTTATTCCTTGATCCAAGAGTTGCTTTTTGGGTAGCATTTAAAATTCCTGTTGCGATTTTGGGGATGTTTATTTTATCAAATTTTTATGATCTGACGATCAATCAAGTATCACTTTTTGGACTTATCATTGTGTTAGGAGTCATTGTAGATGACGGGGTGGTTGTTGCCGAAAATATTTATCAACAATTTCAAAATGGGAAAAAACCACTCGAAGCTGCTGTGAACGGAACGATAGAAGTGATTCCTGCTATTGCTTCCTCATTAGCTACAACCGCTTTGGCATTTTCTTTATTTTTCTTTTTGGATGGACAGTTGGGAGATTTTTTCTCTGATGTTTCATTTGTGGTATGTGCGACATTACTTGTTGCCCTAATGGAAAGTTTACTCATCTTACCAGTCCATATTGCTCGTTCCAAAGCATTGTCAAAAGATTATCAACCTTGGAAATTAACACAGTGGACCAATAATTCTTTACTGTGGGTTAGGGATAAAATCTACAAAGGCATCATTAATTTTTTCGTAAAAATTCCAATATTAGGAATAGCTATAGTTTTCCTTGCTATGTTTTTGACGATATCTGCGCTTAGCACTGGAACTATAAAAGGAACTTTTTTTCCTACCATCGACCAAGATGTAATTACCACAAAGTTAGAATTGCCACTTGGTACAGATGAATCTATTACCGAAGAAAAACTAGAATTGATTGAAGAAAAAATCTGGGAAATCAATCAAGAGTATACAAACAAGCGATCAGACAACAATCAAGTTATCAAATATGTAGAACGTATTACTGGACCTACTAGTAATGAAGGGACACTGAATATTTACATGTTAGAAGGCGATACTCGTGGAATTATTTCTATGGAAATTGCAAGTAAAATTCGGGAAGCCGTAGGTCCTATTCCTGAAGCAGTAAACCTTTCATATGGGAGTATTGCCATTTTTGGAAAACCTGTTTCGATTGCTTTGATTGGAAGAAAATTGGACAATTTACGACAAGCAAAAACAAGATTGAGAAAATGGCTAGAACAAAGAACGGACCTTAAAGATGTTACCGATACTGATAAACTAGGAATGCCTGAATTAGAAATGAAACTGACTCCGAAAGCTAACTTTTTAGGATTTTCAGAAGCACAAGTTTTTGACCACGTACGAAAAGGTTTCTTTGGTCTGGAAGCACAAAGTTTGCAACGAGGTGATGAAGAAGTAAAAATTTGGTTACGTTATGATGCTAAAAATAGAAATTCCATTGAAGACCTTAAAAGTGTAAGAATTGCTAGTCCAACAGGTGCATCTTATCCACTCAGCGAGTTGGCTACATTTGAAAATAAAAGTAATGTAGCAGTCATCAATCATCAAAATGGAATTCGAGAAATGCGTGTCGAAGCAGATATTGCAAGTCTGTTAGTATCTGTTCCTAGTATTTTAGCCGATGCAGAAGCGACCATTCTAAAAGATATTAAAAAAGATTTTCCCAACTTAAAATATACGCTCGAAGGAGAAGCTCGACTGTCTGGAAAAACTCAAAATTCTAGTCAAGGACCGAGTACTTTGGTATTCATTTTTATGATTGGGATTTTATTAATTAACTATCGATCTTTTAGTAAAACCTTTGCCATTTTATTAATGTTACCTTTTGCGTTTGTAGGTGTAGCTTGGGGAACTTATTTGCATAATATCCCAGTTAGTATTTTTTCAGTATTAGGAATGATTGCCTTGTGGGGGATTTTAATCAATAATGGATTGGTCTTAATTTCTACTTACAATGATAAAATTCGAGAAGGTTTATCAATAGGAGATGCGATGCAAGAATCAGCGATTTCGAGATTTCGTCCTATCATTTTGACAACCATAACAACAGTTTTTGGACTGGCACCATTGCTTTTAAACAACTCCATTAGTGCGCAATTTTTAAAGCCTACAGCGATTGCGATTTCTTACGGACTTATCTTCGGAACGGTATTAACGCTTATTTTTCTTCCATCTGTTCTAATCATTTTTGCTAATCTTAAATATTATATAGTTCGGTATCTTTTTGGAAAAAGAGAAACCACTCCTGCCAACTTAGATGTGGTATTGAGAGAGGTAGCCAACGAAATAAATTAAATTAAAAATCATGCAAACTCAATATATTTTTCTGTGTATAATTTTTCTGTTTCAAAATTTTCTCGCAATTGCTCAACCCAAAGAAATGTTGGAAGAGCTGACCTTAGAGCAAGCGATTTCTAAAGCAGTTAATAACAATCATGAAGTCAAAATTCAGCGGCAAAACATCTACTTGACACAAAACAAAATCATCAAAGCTAATGCAGGGAAACGTCCAACTATTGACGCTGTGGGACTGGCTTCTTATACCAATAATATTTGGGGTGAGGTCGAATTAAGAACGTTTCAACCTGAGCCACCAAAGATTACGATTGATGACACAAGTATAGAAACCATGACTGTTTCTATTGGCGTAGAAGCAGAATACTTGCTTTGGGATGCTAAGCGAAGTCACTATCGTTTTCAATTATTGGAGGGACTTTCTGAGATTGAAAAAGCAAAACAACAAGTAATTATCAATGGGATAATTGAAGGCGTTTCAGATTTATTTTTTGAAATAATCAAACTTCAAAATCAAGAAAATTTATTGTTAGAAAGTATAGCAGTCACTAAAACAAGAATTCAAAAAATAGAAGATAAAATTGAATTTGGCAGAGCCAATAAACTAACTCGACTACAAGCAGAAACAGCACTTAACCAAGACCAAAGCACTTTAGATAATATTGATTTAATAAAATCTAATTTGTTACTTGACCTCAAATTTTTAATGAATGAAATTAATGAAAACACTTATTTTCTAAGTAATAAAAACACAGATTTAGGTATTCCATCGCAGGCAGAAATTTTACCAAAAATTTTAGCTAAAAATCCGGAACTGGCTCTATTAGATAAAGGGATTTTACTGGCAGATTTGGATCTTAGTTTATCTAAAACTGCTAGTCGCCCTATCATCGCCTCTTTTGCAAATGCTGGTTATTTTTGGCAAAAAAATGATATTCAACAATTATCAAAAGTTCAGAATGTCGGGATTACAATTGGCATTTCGGCAAAGTATAATTTATACGATGGAGGAATCAATGATAATAAAATACAGCAAGCCAATATAGCTAAGGAAATTGAAATACTCAAACGGAAACAAGTGGAAGATAAATTAAGTAATGCTGCTAAAAAAGAACTAACAAAGATGAATTTAGTTCTGTCTCAACTTAATAGAGAGGAAAATAATTTAGTGGTTTATCAAGAAAATTATGATAAGGTAAATGAGCGTTATCTTTTAGGAAAATTACCCGCGATTACTTTACGAGAAGCACAATTGGCACTGACCAATTCTAAATTGATAAGTGCGAATTTGAAAATAGATTTTCAAAAATCAAAAGTTAAGTTGAAGCAGCTTATGGGGGACTTTGTGGAATAAAATTCACCAAAAAAACCAGAGCATTATTAATTTAGATTTAGAGAGCATCTGAACGATAATAGCGTAAAGAATAAAAAATAATTGATCTAAGGAATGTAATAGTTAATTTCATAAACGAAACAAGTACCAGAAAGTCTTTTTTACCGATGATCACAACCTATAGCTTGAAGAAAAACAATTATAGTCTTTTATTCATCCCTATCAAATTCGCCTCAGAAAGCTTATAGATGGTTTTTATTTAGACATAAAAAAAGAAATGATAAAAAGAGAGGCTCAAAAAATTTAAACCATTTTTAAACCAACAAAAAAAGCCAGTCAAATTGACTAGCTTTAATTCTTCATAATTAACTGAAAATCAGTTTTTTATGGTCTGTCGGGGTGGCAGGATTCGAACCTGCGACCCCCT
>CAYTVR010000193.1:0-14017 GCA_964441245.1 uncultured Saprospiraceae bacterium
AGTAATGGGGAAGCAGCGATTATTGATCCGTTACGAGAGACGACCACTTATCTGGAAAAGGCAAAGGAAAATGGTGTGAAAATTAAATATATTTTTGAGACTCATTTTCACGCAGATTTTGTATCAGGACATCTTGATTTGGCCCAAAAGACAGGTGCGAAGATCGTCTATGGACCCAATGCGGAGACAGCATACCAAAAGTATTTAGCCAAAGATGGCGAGATTTTCAAACTAGGAAAAGTGTCTATTAAGGTATTACATACTCCTGGACATACTCCGGAAAGTACCACTTATCTATTAAAGGATGAAAAGGGAAAAGACCATGCGATTTTTACGGGTGATACCTTATTTATTGGAGATGTTGGACGACCTGATTTAGCTCAAAAGCAAGGGCATATTACAAAAGAGGATTTGGCTGGTTGGCTATTTGATAGTCTTAGAAATAAAATAATGCCGCTTTCGGATGATTTGATTGTTTATCCCGCACATGGAGCAGGATCTGCCTGTGGAAAAAATATGAGTAGTGAAACTTGGGATACTTTAGGACACCAAAAAGAGACGAATTATGCTTTACGAGCAGATATGACTAAAGATGAATTTATCAAAGAAGTGACCGATGGTTTGATGGCTCCTCCGTCTTATTTTTCTAAAAATGCGAAGCTGAATAAGCTTGGATATGAAAGTATCGATGTAGTCATGAAAAGAGGTGCTAAAGGGCTTTCGCCGAGAGAATTTGAGTTGATCGCCAATGAAACTGATGCACTAATTTTGGATGTAAGAGATAAAAAAGAATTTGTAAAAGGCTTTATTCCAAATTCTATTTTTATTGGTTTGGATGGAAGTTTTGCTCCTTGGGTAGGTGCTCTCATTTCGGATTTAAAACAACCCATATTGATTGTTGCTCCACGAGGTAGAAATAAAGAGACCGTCAAGCGTTTGGCAAGAGTTGGATATGATAATTCCATTGGATATTTGAAAGGTGGCTTTGATTCTTGGAAGAATGAAAAACGAGAAGTCGATGCGGTTGAAACGATTGATGCAACTGCTTTCGCAAAAAAGTACAATGCCAAAATTAATGTTTTAGATGTAAGAAAACCTGGTGAATTTACTAGTGAACATATCAAGACGGCAGTGAATTTTCCACTAGATTTTATTAACCTGAATATGAGTAAAATCTCGAAAAATAAAAAATATCATTTACACTGCCGAAGTGGTTATAGATCTACGGTTGCTGCTTCTATTTTAAAGGCGAGAGGTTTTCATAAGCTCATTAATGTGCAAGATGTTTTTACCAAAATATCCAAATCTACTGTTGAGACTTCAACTTTTGTTTGTCCTTCCACTTTAGGGTGATGAATGAAACAACAGTCTAGAAAAAATATGCTTAAAAGTGACTTCGATTGGAGTCGCTTTTTTTGTTTTACTAGCTAGATTTTCTAATGATTTTTAGGTTTTCTGAATTATCGTATGAACTAGCTATACGCATGCTCCTAAATAAAATAATTTATAAAATTATGCCCAAACCAACATCCAAGAAAGAATTAGTAGCCTTGAGTCATAAGAATTTTAAAAAATTAAATGACTATATCGACACCTTTTCTAAAGAGGAGCAAAACGACCTCTTTACAGGAAACACGATGAATCGGAATATTAGAGATGTATTGGCGCATGTACACCATTGGCATTTGCTCTTTTTGGACTGGTACTCAGTGGGGATGTCTGGTGAAAAACCAGATATGCCTGCCAAAGGTTATACTTGGAAAACAAACTCAGCACTGAATAAATGGATTTGGAAGCAATATCAAAATGTGAAATTAGAAGAAATTCGAAAGCGCATCAATCATTCTCACAATGAAGTACAACAACTCATTCAACAACATGCTAACAATGAGTTGTTTGAAAAAAAACGCTATAAATGGACCGGATCTACCTCTCTTGGAGCCTACCTTATTTCAGCAACTTCTAGTCACTATGATTGGGCTTATAAGTTGATAAAGAGAGAGAAAAAGTAACTGATTTTCCAGTGATATCAACGACTGTATTTGTCGTAGTTGTATTCACTTTATTCGCCTTGATGGTCTTGATCAAAGCTGTTTTTTTTGTTGTATTTTTGATTTCGTGACAACCTAGAAAATAAATAAAAGTGAAAAGCAAATAATTCCTTCTTAAAGTATCCAAATCCAAAATTGCGAACTCTAGTAAAACTTATAGTAGATTGAATAGAAAGGGATTACAAAAAAATGTTTTGTTTAACTGGGATAAAGTTGATCATTAAGTTAGTGTTTTAGCGACTTTTTCTAGAGTTACCCTTCAAGCATGGTTGAATAAAATTATTCTTCTGATTAAAAACTCACCTATTTATATTTCCATGTTGATACATTAATAAAAATATTCCACTAATTTTTTCAAAAATAAAAATATGTGACACTTTTTGACTCTCGAAAAAAATGTCACATATTTTTTGTTTTAATGTAATAAAGGCTTGTGTTGTCCAAAAGAAAGTATAATATTTTAACATAACAAATATTTATTTGTTTTAATAAGTAAAGCCTTTCCCTTTGCAACTTACCTATCCTTTTCTGGTATACATCTACAACTGCAAATATACTTTTACCTACGTGAGATCTCTTCTCCAAAAAACAATTTGAAGACTTCGTCTTTACCACTAATACTGGTAATTGAGGTTTCCAAATGAAACCAGACTATAAAAGCCAACGAATAAATTTTGTATTTTTTTATACAATAATCACGAAGATGAACATGACTAAGATTATAAATTTTAATCCTAAGAATTTGATTATTAGAAACCTATTCGTAGGATTTCTTTTTTTGTTATTGGGGATATTTCCTTTCTCACAAATTTCAGCGCAGAATGGTTTTCGTATTTCTACCATTAGTTTACCCAATGGTGGGAATGCAATGGGAGCTACTTCCTATTCCATTTGCGATCCTGATCCTGTTAATTTATGGTACACCGTGAATTGGACAACATTTGCAACAGGAGCAACCAATCCTAGCATAGATATTACGCTTCCTCCGGGAATGACTTATGTTGGCGGTTCTTTAGAAGTCTTGTCTGCAACGGGACCAACAAGTGCAAGTATGGTTGGTTCATCTTTACTTCGTCTACCTATGACTGATTTAGTAGCAGCAGAAGCAGGAAGTTTTCGATTTCGTTTGTCCATGGATTGTGGATTATCAGATTTCTTAAATAGTAGTGGAACGGCTCAAGCAAGATTGGTTTTAGATGCTATAGCAGATGAGGGTAGCAATGACTTTACGACAAACCCTTTAAATAACTTGATTGGTATTCCTGTTTTAATACATGATGAAAATTATGATGTAGAAGTTTCAGCTACCGATAAAATTGTTGGAGAAAGCTATAATCGACAATTTCATTTAAAGCAAACTGGGGTTAACCGAGCCGAATTAAATGAATTGACAATTTGCTTCACGCATGAGGCAGATCTTACCGTCACAAATCGTATTTTAATTTTACATGGAACATCTGTTGCTGCTCCTTTGACTGGAGGTTGCGTTGTCGTAAATAGTACCAATTTTCCTACTTTACCTTTACCGCTTGCGGAAAGTGATAGCATTACTTGGCAAGAGACCGTAACCATCGATGGTTGTGACGATTTAGGATCTACTGTTGACTATGAATGGGGTTGTAATGGGGAAGCCTGTGAGGATGGAAATTTTCAAATGGGAATAGAATTAGAAAGTAATAATCCATCAGCTTCGAGTGCTTCGATGAGAACCATTGCTACCTGTATAGAAGACGGAACCGAAATCGAATTTACTTACCAAATTTCGGGCCTAGCTTATGATATTTATTTTCGACCTTCTACGACAAATGCTAGTCGAACCTATATTGATGAATCGACTCTGATGATTGATGTAGGTAGTGGATATGTTGCTTATGGAGCTGGAACCAAAAATTCTCCATCTACAACAGGAAGTTGTGGAGGTACGGAATTTACTCGATATACTACTGATCCATTTCCAGGAACCTATGATGGAAGAGTGACTCCAGTAACAGTTAGGATGAAATATGAAATATTGACTTGTTGTCCAACTAGTGATTGTGCGGTTGCGACTGGATCTATATTAGGAGCCAGTGGGACACTCTACATGGATAATATGTGTGGAGATCGTTCCACAAGAACAAATAATAGAAATGGTATTAGCATGAATAGCTCTACCTCTGATTTAGTTCCGCCTTATATTGCGGATGGAGCTACTGCAACATGGGAATATAATATGAATAGTATCCCTGCGCTTAACCAATTCAATAATAGTGGACAAGTCTGTCTTGACTTTACCATTGAGTCACCTTTAGTTTATACTCCAGGGAGTGTTGAATGGGTTGATGAAGCTGGAAGTGATCCTCATACGCCTACAACCGCTGAAACCATTACCTCACCATCTGGAGACACGAGAGTGGAAGTTTGTTTTGATAATGGCGACTTACATGGAAATGGTTCTAAGATTCGATTTGATGCAAGCTATGCTTGTACACCAGCAACTTGTACCGCTCCTAATCCAAATACAGATATGAAAATTGGTTATCGTTTTGGAGATGGTATGTGTACCGATAATTGTATAATGCCATTTTTATGTGAATCTGGTGTTACCGTATTAGGGGATGGATGTTGCGGTATCAGTTGTGATGGATTGATTAATGCCTATACCAATATTCAAAGATCTTGTTTTGGATTACCAGATAGTAACAATGATGGTTGTGAAGGCCCTGATCCAACTATTGATATGAGTTTAGTCTCATTAGACAAAGCGATGCAAGGAGATGAATTGAGTTTTGAGACAGCTGCGAGAGTTAATTTATCAGATCCACTAGATAGTTTCAATTATATTTATTTAGAAATGACTTTTCCGTCTGCTCACGAAATCGGAAGTGCTCAGACCTTAACTATTTATGACGCTTCTGGTCCTAGCTATTATACTTGTGACGCCTTGAATGTTTTCAATACAGGAAATACTTTTCTTCAATACTATTTAACAACCGATTTACTAAGAGGATGCGGGGACATTCCTACTGATTTTGTTTTTAGAGATGGTGATTCATTAAAAGTGAATGGAACTTTTGTGAATCTAGATAATCCTGGCTGTTTAGTTCAACAAGTCAATATTGATGTAGATTGGTTTGCTGATCGTAGCGCTTCACCAGTGGGAGTAGACCATTTAAGTTGTAACACACCAATTCCTTCAGGATATTCTCAAGTAGGTTATTTACTTACGGTAACGCAAAATGGGCAAAATGCCAATGGCTGTGTAGGAGCTAGATTTGAGTATCGAGCAAATTTTTGTATTGGAGGAGGTGATATTGGTATTCAACCCTTTCCATATGAAATCCGAAATTTTATGATTCCGTATAAATCTGGAATGAAAATTCCTGATGGCTTAGTTTTCGATCGGATGGAGATATCAAACGTTAGGTTTACACTAAAAAATAATGGAGGAGTTCCAAATGATTCAGAGAATGTTACAGCTATCGTAAATGAAGCCAATGGGTATATCGTGTTGGATTGGGCAGATTACTTTATGGACTGCAATGACAATCATATGCCAAATGGAGGATATCGTTTTGATATTGAAGCTTTTTTTGAAGGTGGATGTAATTCCCAACCTTCCCAAGCAGAATGGTTTTATGAAGCCGAAATGGATTTTTGTTCACCTGCAGTGGATAATGAGATAGTGAGAACAGATGGCGTCCATGCTGGAACCTTACCAGTTGTACCACCCGAAGTATTACCAAGCGCAGTCATTACACAAATTAATCCTATCGATGAAATCGCCACTTGGAATTTTAACATAAGAGAACAAAATCAAGCAAACGCTTTTAATGTATGGGTTGCTTTTGACAGTCCGTCTGGATTTATTACTCCGACCGAACTTAGGAGAGGAGGAACTACCATCAATCCTACAAGCGGTATTTACAGTTTAGGTAATTTTAATAGAAATCAAGGTATAAATTATGCGCTCGACGTTTTTTACAATGGTTGTGAAAGAGATTCCATCATCGCCTATGTTGGTTGGGATTGTGATGGAGTGCCTGTTAGTAGAGATCAAGTTCTACAAGGTGGATTGCCCTGTCCAGTCGAGACACTGGTAATGTATATGGAACCTCAACAAGGTGGTATGCAAATTCAAGTCATTACTGAACCACCAGCAAGAATTCCTCCTTGTAGTGTTTTCGAATATGAGGTAGAAATCAAGAATGTAACTTTAGCGGAAATCTATGAACCCTATTTTGAGTTATTTGTACCATACACTGCAGGTATAGATATTATTATGGACACAGAACGAGCTTGTTATCCTTGTGTCGGTGGAGTTCCTTATAATGATACGATTTTTGCTCCAACAGATGTCATCATTACGCCACTTGGAATAAAAAGTATCTGGGATTTAGAAACATTGATTGATGATTTTAATTTCTCCACTCCTGAAGGTTGGGAAAGTGATGAAAGAATTCGATTGAAGTTTCAGGCACAAACCAATTGTGATTTTGTCGCTGGTGATTTCTTAAATTTTAAAGCCAGAGGCCATACATTCTGTGGTGAAGAATTAGAATCTATTTTACAAAATAGTAGTCCTGTTACTTATGATATTGTAGAGCCCATTTATACGTCATTTATTACCATGAATACGGATGAACCGATTGATGGATGTGAAGTAGGAGAGGAAATAAGAATTTCTGGAAATATAGTATTCGATGGAGATACGGATGGAGCGGATACCATCATCTTGGCATTGCCATCAGCATTGGAATTTTCTTCGGCTTCATTTGACCCAACTCAGATTAGCAATGCTATTCCGGGTATTAATATTATTGGGCCAGTAGGTACCTCTCCTTCAACCTTCCAAGAATTGAGATGGGGAATCGAGGCAGGTATTCCGCAAAATACATTAATACCTTATGAGATTGTGACCCTAATGGATCCTACCGAAATTTTATGTGATGATGAAAATACATTATATTTTAGGACGGTTCGATCAGCTTCAACTGTGTGTGGTACCGAGGTCTGTGATATAAAAGCCGCTTCAGGATCTAACATAAAGAATCTAGATATTATCAAGAATTCATTAACGGTCAACTCTTTTGATATCGATGCCAATTGTGGAATGACGAGCCTTGATATTGTTAATTTAGAAATTTCAAATAATGGCCTTTTTGATGCAACACAAGACATCCAAATAGATTTTTATTATGATGCAGATGATAGTGGCGATTTCACTTTGGGTGATGTCTTAGTAGGAACAAATAATTATACAGATGACATTCCTGCCGGAGGACAAATTACGGTAACAGGAGGTCCTTTCACTACTAATCCAGATGAGACTTGTAAATTGATCGCATTCGTATCTGGTTGTAATTGTGAAACAATAGCCGCTACTGCAAATAGTTTCCTTACGGAAAATGCAGGTGCAGATATCCCAGAAGGATGTAGCTCTGAAAGTCAAACTTTAGGTTGTGGAGAAGATCTGAGAGCACTTGGTTTTTCCTATAATTGGTTCGGTTTAAATGGCGCGCCTTTAAGTGCAATTAGTGATCCAACAGATCCAAATCCAACTTTTACCAATGCTAATTTTAACTCTGGAGATCTTGCTTTAGAATACATTCTAATCACAACACATCCAGGAGGAACTTGTACCAGTGTAGATACTGTTGGAATTACCTTGGCTGGAGTAGAAGTGGAAACGGCAGATTTACTTAAAATCTGTAATGACTCTACCCTTTATATGACAGGGCCTACAGGATTTTTTAATTATCAATGGTCTCCAACAACAGGACTTGTCAATCCTATAGATCCGCTATCAGAAGTAGCGACTCCAGTAGGCTCAGTGGTCTATACGCTAACCTATAATGATACAGGCGGATGTTCAAAAATATTTCAACAAACCGTAAAAGCATCTATCTGTACAGATTTGGAATTAACCAAGGAAGTCAATCTAGGTACAGGTAATATTGGAGACATTCTTACCTATGAAATTGAAGTAGTCAATCAAGGACCTAATGGAGCCTCAGGTATAGAAGTGACAGATCAGTTGCCAAGTCAATTGACCTTTCTTAGCTCTGTCCCTGCTGGTGAATATGATGAGGTAACAGGTCTTTGGCAAATACCAGGGTTTATGCTACCAGGAGATTCGGTACTATTAACCATCTATGCTCAAATTAATGCAGGTGGACCTATTTTCAATGTGGCAGAAATTTCTGACCTGGATCAAGCAGACTTGGATTCCACTCCTGGAAATGATGACGATGCTGAAGATGATCAACAAGGAGTTTGTACTTCTGTACCACTCGATTTACTTTGTCGAGAAACCAAAACAATTGGAATCCCTGATGAATTTGCCTCTTACCAATGGTTCAAAGATGGCGTAGCCATTTCAGGTGCAACTGCTGATTCATTGGATATTTCAGGAACAGGTACTTATAGTGTTGAAGTAGATGGTGGACTATGTCCTTACGGAAATTGTTGCCCATTCGATGTCATCGAAGAACCTTGCGCAGGTATTGGAGATACCGTATGGGAAGACCTCAATGGCGACGGAGTACAAGATGTGAGTGAAACGGGAATCGAAAATGTAAAAATAGTGTTGTATGATGCCATTTCTGGCTTAGCAATAGATAGTGTATTTACGGATGCAATGGGGAATTACTTCTTTGAAGAATTGCCTACTGGAAATTATTTTCTTGATTTTGATATCACCACCAATACTTCAGGAATTGACTACACTGCTACAACAAACAATAGCGGAGGAGATGATACCTTAGATAGTGATGCCAATCCAACGACTGGTCAAACTGCTCCTTTTGCATTTGATGCATCAACAGGAGATGACCTAACTAGGGATGCTGGATATGTACCAGTTGCAGATATTGGAAATTACGTTTGGGTCGATTCTAATCAAGATGGATTACAAGATGGCTTCGAATCTCCTGTGGAAAATGCAACAGTTAATTTATATGATTCAAACAACAATTTAATTGCAACAACGAATACGGATGGAATGGGGAATTATCTTTTTCAAGATATTCCTTATGGCGATTATTATTTTGAATTTGATTTGAGTACGACTGCGACTTATATGAATTATGGATTTACCTCCAATGGTAGTGGTGATGGAACCAATGATAGTGAAGCAGGACCAAATGGACAAACAGCTGTTTTCTCTTTTGATCCAAGAACAGGAGATGATTTAACACATGATGCAGGAATTGATGGACCAACTGATTTACGTATTGATAAGGTGGCAAATAATGTTGTTCCTGCTTTTGGAGAAGTGATTACATTTACCATTCAGGTAAATAATGATGGCCCGATGAACGCAGCTGGAATTGAAGTAACGGATCAATTGCCTTCTGGTTTTAATTATATAAATGACAATAGTGGAGGAACTTATGATCCTGTAACAGGAATTTGGATGATTGGAAGTTTAGCCGTAGGAGATAGTATCAGTCTAGATATTGCAGTTGAAGTATTACCTGGTGGAGTTTATGTAAATGATGCAGAAATCTCTGCTATGAATGGTACTGATATCGACAGTGATCCAACTACTGGAAGTTCAACAGATGATTTAAATGATGGCTTACCAGATGATGATGAAGATTCAGTGACGATATATCCAGGACAAACTTTTGACTTAGCTTTAGATAAAGCATTAGCATCAGGTCAAGCTTCCGCAATAAATTTGGGAGATCATGTTACCTACACCATTCAAGTAACTAACGAAGGAGACATTGCAGGTTCCAACATTACGGTCCAAGATAATATTCCAGTTGGGATGCAATTGAGTTCTTTAGATATGAATGGTTGGGTTGCTACAAGTTCAAATACTGCCGATGTGTTCATTCCTGGGCCAGTCGCTGCTGGAACAACCACAAGTATTGATATTGTTATGCAAGTGATCTATGGTCCTTCGGGCGCAACGATTCCAAATACCGCAGAAATCAAAGATGTAACAGATCCAGATGGAAACGGAGTAACAGATGTAGATTCAGATCCAAGTAATCCAGATATTACCGAGGATGATATTGATGATGCAGAAATAGTGTTATTAAATCATGATCCTACTGGAGCCATCTATTGTGATAAAACAGGGGTTCTAGTTACGGGAGGAACCATTTCAGTGACCGGACCCAATGGAATTCCAAATGATGAAGTGGTGATTATCAGCGATGGTTCGACAGGAGTATATGAATATTTTGAGGTAGGTCCTCCTGGCATTTATACCATCACTTATTCACATCCTGATGGCATTACTTTAAGCCCAACTCGATTACCAACAGGCGCCATTTATGATGTGACTACCACAGCTCCAAATGATGTTACTTTTGGATCAGATACCCTAAATAATTATTTGATAGATGAAGCGGCAGCTTCAAATCCTTACTACCTTGTTTTTGATGTAGAGGTTGGAGATCCATATGTGTTCAACAATAATCTTCCGGTTCAATGCGTGTTTATTGGTTCTACTGTTTGTAATGATACGGATGGCAATAACATGGATGATGGAACAGAGCCAGGTTTACCTGGAGTCATTGTTGGATTATATGATTGCGCAGATACGACCACGGTTTTAAGTCAAATGATAACTAATTCTTTAGGAGAATTTGCTTTTGATGGATTGTTAGCTGGAGATTATAGATTACGTTTTACCGATCCAAATGGTTATCAAGCGGTGTCAGGAAATATTCTTGACGAAAATGGTTTTGCACCATGTACGACTTTAGCATTTGGAGAATGCGATACGACCACAACTGTTTGTTATACCTTGTTAGCGGATATCGGAAATTTTGTTTGGCAAGACACGGATGGCGATGGCATTCAAGATGTTGGAGAGCCAGGTATTGCTAATGTAAAAGTGATTTTATATGATGGTCTAGGAATGGCGATCGATTCTGTGTTTACTGATTCAAATGGAGAATATTTATTTGAAGATTTGCCAGGTGGTGATTATCAAATAGTCTTTGCTCCAAGTGGAGCAGGCATTGGAGATTCAGAATTTACGTCATCCAATACCGGAACAGGAGCCAATGATAGTGATGCGGATGTGATGGGCGCAACAACTGTGTTTACCTTTAATCCATATACCACAGGAGATGATTTGAATTGGGATGCTGGAATTGTTCCAGTTGCAGATATTGGAAATTTTGTCTGGGTTGATGCTGACATGGATGGCATCCAAGATTCTGGCGAATCAGGTTTAGATAGTGTTTTAGTGATTTTATTTGATAGCAATACTGGTCTACCACTAGATAGTGTTTGGACAGATGCAAGTGGAGCATATGTTTTTGAAGATGTACCACCAGGAGATTATTATGTAGGCTTTGAACCCAATGCTTCTTTTGGAAATATGAACTATGACTTTAGTCCAGAAGATACTGGAAATGGTACCAATGATAGTGATGCTAATAGTAGTGGATTTACAGATAGCTTTACTTTTGATCCATTAGCTGGAGATAATTTAAATATTGATGCCGGAGTCAGTCCAACAGCTAATATTGGAAATTTTGTTTGGCAAGATACCGATGGAAATGGTGAACAAGATGGTGGCGAATCAGGTATCGCAGGAGTCACGGTAATTCTTTATGATGCGAATACAAACCTTCCAATAGACACGGTCGTGACCAACGGAAGTGGTGCTTATTTATTTACCAATGTACCAAGTGGAGATTACTATATAGATTTTGATCAAAGTACTTCAAGTGTTGGAGCGGACTATGACTTCACCACAATAGACAACGGTTCAACAGATGAAAATGATAGTGATGTCAATGCCTCAACTGGTCAAACGAACAACTTTACTTTCGATGCTTCGGCCGGAGATGATTTAACAATCGATGCAGGTTTAATACCAACAGCCGATATCGGAAATTTTGTTTGGGCAGATACAGATGGAGATGGTTTACAAGATCCAAGTGAAGCCGGCGTAGAAAATGTAACCGTTATTTTATATGATAATGGAGTTGCCATAGACACCGTTTATACGGATGCCAATGGAAACTATCTTTTTGAAGATGTACCTGCTGGCAATAATTATACGATTTCATTCGATCCATCAACCGCACCAGATCAAGCAGATTATTTATTTACTACAACAGATAATGGAGGAGATACTTCAGATTCTGATGCCTTGAGTAGTGGCACAACAGCACCTTTTGCTTTTGATCCAACCAATGGTGACGACCTTAACATTGATGCAGGAATTATTCCAGTTGCTGATATCGGAAATTTTGTATGGGTTGATGATGACATGGATGGAATTCAAGATTCTGGAGAAGCAGGTTTGGATAGCGTTTTAGTGATTTTATATGATACCAATACTGGTCTTCCATTAGACAGTGTTTGGACAGATGCGAATGGAACATACTTATTTACAGATATCCCACCCGGCGATTATTTTTTAGGCTTTGAGCCGAATGCTTCCTTTGGAAATATGAATTATGATTTCGGTCCACAAGATGCTGGCAATGGATCCAATGATAGTGATGCAGGAAGCAATGGATTTACCGATAGTTTTACTTTTGATCCATTGTTAGGTGATGATTTAACCATTGATGCGGGAGTAAGTCCAACATCGAATATCGGAAATTTTGTTTGGATAGATACAGATGGAAATGGCGAACAAGATAGTGGAGAAGCAGGTTTAGCAGGAGTGACAGTAATTTTGTATGATGCGAATACTAACTTGCCATTAGACACGGTAATTACTGATTCAAATGGTGCCTATTTATTTACTAATGTTGGAAGTGGAGATTACTATATAGATTTTGATCAAAGCACCTCAAGTGTTGGAGCGGACTTTGACTTCACTGCAGTAGACAACGGTTCGACTGATGAAAATGATAGTGATGTCAATGCATCAACGGGTCAGACCAATAATTTTACTTTTGATGCAACGAGCGGCGATGATTTAACAATAGATGCAGGTTTAATACCAACAGCAGATATTGGAAATTTTGTCTGGGCCGATTTAGATGGAGATGGCGTTCAAGATTCGAACGAAAGTGGAATAGAAAATGTGACGGTGACCCTTTATGATAATGGAGTTGCGATAGCGACAGTATTTACGGATGCTTTTGGAAATTATCTTTTCGAAGATGTCCCTGCTGGCAATAATTACACGATATCCTTTGATCCATCGACCTCACCCGGTCAAGCGGATTATTTAAGTACGCCAACAGATGTAGGAGGAGATGCATCAGATTCAGATGCACTAGCAAGTGGCACAACATCACCCTTTGCATTTGATCCAACCGCAGATGATTTAACGATTGATGCAGGATTTATCCCAGTAGCGGATATTGGAAATTTTGTCTGGTTAGATGATGATATGGATGGGATCCAAGATTCTGGAGAAGCAGGTTTGGATAGCGTTTTAGTCATTTTATATGATACCAATACTGGTCTACCATTAGACAGCGTTTGGACAGATCCAAGTGGTGAATACTTGTTTACCGATATTCCACCCGGCGATTATTATGTAGGCTTTGAGCCCAATGCTTCATTTGGCAATATGAATTATGGTTTCGGTCCACAAGATGCTGGAAATGACACCAATGATAGTGATGCTAATAACAGTGGTTTTACGGATAGCTTTGTCTTCGATCCATTGACTGGTGATAATTTAAATATTGATGCGGGAGTGAGTCCAACATCGAATATTGGGAACTTTGTCTGGGTAGATACCGATGGAAATGGCGAGCAAGATAGTGGAGAAGCAGGTTTAGCAGGAGTGACTGTAATTTTGTATAATGCAAATACGAACTTGCCATTAGATACAGTGATTACTGATTCCAATGGCGCCTATTTATTTACCAATGTAGGAAGTGGAGATTACTATATAGATTTTGATCAAAGCACCTCAAGTGTTGGAGCGGACTTTGACTTCACTGCAGTAGACAACGGTTCGACTGATGAAAATGATAGTGATGTGAATGCCTCAACTGGTCAAACGAACAACTTTACTTTCGATGCTTCGGCCGGAGATG